>DATGJI010000046.1 GCA_035295225.1 Candidatus Eremiobacteraceae bacterium
ATAAACGTCCGCCCCACATCGGAACCGGCGGACGATAAACGTCCGCCCTACATCCGAACCGGCGGACGATAAACGTCCGCCCCACATCCGAACCGGCGGACGATAAACGTCCGCCCTACATCAGAACCGGCGGACGATAAACGTCCGCCCTACATCAGAACCGGCGGACGATAAACGTCCGCCCTACATCGGAACCGGCGGACGATAAACGTCCGCCCTACATCCGAACCGGCGGACGATAAACGTCCGCCCTACATCAGAAGCGGGTGCCGACGCCGAGCTGAAGCGCGGTGACGCTCTGCGGTGAGAAGGCGCTCGGTGCGCCGGCGTGGCCGGCGACGCCGATAGAATAGAAAAGTCCGCCGCGCGCGGGCGGCGCGAACGCAACCCCGGCTTCATAGGTGAAGAGACTCGACCGTACGGCGTGAGCACTGGGCAGCGATCCGATCGCGGGGAACTGCAGAGACGGGTACAAGAAGATCTTGCCGAAGAGGCTGATGCTGCGGATCTCGTCCGGCGCGAGAGCGACACCGAGACCAGCGCCGGTGGCCGAAGCCAATCCCGACGATCGCTGGAGTGAGATGACACCGATGCCGAACGCGGTGCGTTGCGCTCCGTAGAGCAACGCGCCTTCGGTGACCGTGCTGATCGGATTATCGCCGCTATGGAATGAATCGTCTTGGATGCGCAGCGAACCCGCGAACGCTCGCGAAAGACGGCCGGTCACGTCGATCGTGAAGCCGCGGCCGGTCGACGCTGGAAAAGCGATCGGCGCAGCCGTGCTGGCTGTCGGCACGTACGTGCCGCCCGATCCTGAAGCCGACTCGATGAACAGCGCCGCATAGCCGTTGGTACCCGTGACGGCTTGGCCCTCGGGCGTCGGGCTTGCGAACGGATTTGAGGGCGTCGGGGATGCCGCAACCGTTGCAGCGGCTTGAGGAGAAGCGGCAGGGATCGCGGTGGAGACGGGCTGCGGTGTGGGAGCGCCGGACGCGGCCGTGGTGCCGCAGAAGACCAGCGCGGCGAGGAGGAGCAGCCCAACGGTGCGCATCGCGCTACTTCTTTGCGGAGGCCTTCTTCGCGATTCGTGACTTCTGCCGCGCGGCTTTGTTTTTGTGGATGATGCCGCGCGCAGCGGCTTTGTCGAGCGCGGACGCAGCTGCCAACGCATTGCTCGAGGTGGAATCCTGGGCCGAAGCCTTCTTGACGAGCGTCTTCAATTTGGACTTGACGGCGAGATTTCGCATGCGCCTTTTTTCTGACGCGCGCGTCCACTTTATGGCAGCTTTGATATTGGGCACGAACCGCTCCTCACGACTGATTGGCAAAAATCCCTGAAATGATACCACATCCAACGCATCGGAAGCAATGCGCGCACGCGTTGCGTGAGGGACTTTGGCGACACGCGAGGAAGCGGAGACCTCGACTTGCCAGCACTTTTCGTTCGCATCATCGTCAACCCGGCGCTAGCGCCTCACACGCTCGCCGATTGCGTTCGCACGCTCTCTACTTGCGGGACGGTGATCGAGCATGGCAACGATGTCGATTTGAATTGCTCGGCCTTCACGTGCGTACCGCGCGACGCTACGCTGCGTTCTATCGTGCAATCGGTGGCCGCCACGGCAGCCGGCGAACATGCAGCGGGCAGAGCGTATCGCATAGAAGTCATGGCGTCGGATCTGACAGAGCTTCCCGACGACGAAGCGGCGCGCTCACTTGCAGTTGAAGCGCAAGGCGACTTCGGCGCCTCGATCTACGTCGCGCGGAGAAGCGTGCCTGCGGCGACGTGGGCTCTGTCGCGGCCCATGCCCTGGGGCCAAAAAGGGCTCAGCGTCGGGCAGATGGCGCCTGCGTTGCCGTTCGGCGGGTCTGAATGCCGCGGCGTCGCGCTGGAGTTCGGCTCACCGACCGTGATCCTGAAAGTGCGTCTGGAAGACGTTCCCGATGACGGCATGTTGCGGGCGTGTGCGGCGGTGGGAGGCGCTGAAAGCGGCTTTGCCGATGTCGCGGCGTACGGCGCCGCCTCAGCCGCTGACGGCGCATCGGTTGTTGTGCTGGAATTCGGCGACACGCGCCGTGCGCCGTTGCACCGCGCGCTTGCCGTCCTGGATGTGGAATCGCGCCGCTTCGGCGGACGGCTCGGCGCGGCATCGCTGCTCTCGCACGTTCCGCTTGACGCCTTGCTCGAAGTCTTGGCGGCGCGCATGGGGCTTGCCGCTACCCGCGGACAAGTGCTTGAAACGCACTTGTCGCAGGCCGCGGCCAGGTCGCTCTGAATCCGATGACACTGCCGCATATCGTTCCGGCTTGGAGCGATTTCTTTGACATCGTGTTGACGGCGTACATCGTCTACGTCGTGCTCTTGCTCATCCGCGATACGCGCGCGGTGCAGATCTTGCAAGGCATCGCGTTGCTGGTCGCGCTGCGGCTCGTGGTCCAGTACTTCCACCTCTGGACGATGTTCTCGATTCTCAACGGATTGCTCATCGCTATCGGCGTGGCCATACCGGTCGTTTTCCAACCGGAGCTGCGACGCGCGCTCGCGCAACTGGGACGAACCGGTTTTCGAGAAGCAACGGTACATCACGATGCGGAAGCGGTGGCGGAGGTGTGCGACGTCCTTTCGCGGACGGCGGTGGCGCTTTCCCGGGCCGGCATCGGCGCGATCATCGT
>DATGJI010000047.1 GCA_035295225.1 Candidatus Eremiobacteraceae bacterium
ATCTCCGCCGGCATCGATTGGATATGTTCGTCGAAAGGGATCAAGAAGAGAACGTCGATCCCGCAGGCGTCGAGAAGGTTGATCTTCTCTTCTGTCGTGGTGAGCAGCCACGGCGCGTGGCCCGGATGCAAGAACTCCTGCGGGTGGTGATCGAACGTCAGCACGCCGACCGCTGCGCCCGGCTTGCGGCGCGCGAACAATTCACGGAGCACCGCGCGATGACCGATGTGCACGCCGTCGAAAACGCCGATCGTCAAAACGAGGTCGGCGTCGGCTCGGTGCGCTTCGAGATTGCGGACTATATGCATGCCGGGCGCGGCATTCTGGACGCGTGCAGCCGCGCCCTATTGCGCGTGGATCAGCGGCATCCCGCGAAGATCGTCTCCAAAACGTACCCGTGACGAGGCGCCGCGATGAACGAGTTCGACACGACCCGGCCCGTTTGCACGTCCACGTACGTCGTGCCGCGAGGCAATGCGATAGACGCCTGGGATGACGGGTCGTTGTTCACCGCGGCAAAACCCGACGTGTAACGCCGTGTGAACACGCTCGATCCCGTCACGCTCATCGGGGCGCACGGTGCGCCGATGAGCGCTTGATAGGGCTGCTGCCAGCGCTCGGCGCCGTACGGATCCTTCGCGCCGACGAACAATGCTGCGGCCGCTTCTTTCACCAAGAGATATGTCGCCAGCGAGTAGCCGAATTGAGCCGCGGTGGGCGACTCAGACGACCCTCCCCAGTTGTCCACGACGAGAAATCCGTTGCCAAGACCTTGGATGTACTCGGCCCAATGCGCCGTATTCGTGAGTTGAGCATCGTCTACGTAGTTGCCGTATTGCGAGAATCCCGCTTCATCCAACACGATGTCGACGTTTGCGAGCAGCGCCGTCTCGCGCGGATCGCCGAATTGCAGGTTCTGCGGAATGGTGTTCGCGACCAGCCAAAGCGGCCGCGGCAGCGCGTGCAGATACGCGCGTGACTGTGCCGCCCACGCGGCCACCGCGCTGGACCACGCTGGATCATCGTTTTGTCCGGTGAACAGGCGATGGAAATTCGTAAATCCCGGACCGCGGTAGACTCCGCAGCCGTAGTCGCCGTTTTGCTGATCGGTGTTGTTCTTCATTGTCACGATGTCGTATGCCAGCGCGTCGTACGAATTCGCTTCAGCGTACGACCCGGCCAGCTGCACCTGATATCGCACGACTTGTGCGTTGGTGATATCCAAAACGACGTTCTCGAGTTGTGCCGCTGTCGCGGGTGTCTCGGTCGGCGCTCCGCCGCTGTGACAATTATACAGGACCCACGACGGGTGATTGGCCTGCCACCAATCGATCTTATGGCCGAGATTTCCGAAACCGCCGATCGAGAGATCGGTGTCGAACGGAAGATAGTACGCTGCACGCAGCGTCGGGTTGGTCGTGTGCCAGGTACCGGCTGTGGCCGCTCGAGGTCCCCACACGAGAGCATACCGGTAACCATCCACAAATGCTTCGCCTTGCGTGATCATGTTATGGACCGGCCCATAGGTCACTTCGTCGAAGACCTGCATCGCATGGATTCCGAACCACGTATCCTGCATGTACCGGCTTGGAGGCGGTGGGGTCTGCTGCGCGACTGCGGTCGGCGTTGGGCTCGGCTGCGCGCTCGGGCTGTTCGTCGGTCTCGGGGACGCGCTTGCGCTCGGTCCCGGTCGCGGTGTTTGTCCGAGCTGAATGCCTGGGACTGCGGATCCGCCACCGCCGCCGCCGCAGCCGGCGAGCAATGCGGCGGCTATGGCGGTGCACGCCGCGAGCATAACGTAATTGACGTTCTTCATATGAGTCATATGAGAATTGTGCGCGCCCAGCGCTCACTTTGACTGGTGAGCGTCGGCGTGTGCGCCGTGTGAATTGTCATCGCGGCGGCGGATTCCTTGCGACTACAAGGCCGACTGGCCTATATGAACACGCGTGTGGGCTGAAGGCGCGCGCCGTCCGCGCACGGCGTCGCGAGCGCCGTGCCCGCAAGACGGCCGTCGATGATCACGAGCACGTCGCCATATGCCGCCAACGCCCCATGATCCACCGCATTGCCATGCGAGAAAAACTTGGCCCGTTCCGGCTCGAGTTCGACGCGAGGCTGCGCCAGGACGTCGAGCGGGTCGATCATGTGCGCTCCGGGATCCGCAAGCAGCGCATCCGCAGCGACCGCGTTCTCCAGCGTGAACGGCCCGGCTGCCGTTCGCAACAGCGAACCCATGTGCGCCGGCACATCGAGCTGCTTTCCAATGTCCTCGCAAAGCGTTCGGATGTACGTCCCTGCATCGCACACGACGCGAAGCCGGGCGCTCGAATCCGAACACCCCACGACTTCTAGAACGTAGATGTTCACGTCACGCGCAGGGCGATCGACGGAGATGCCCTTTCGAGCGCTCTTATAGAGCGGTTCTCCCCGGACTTTCACTGCCGAATACATCGGTGGTACCTGCACGATCGTGCCGACGAACGGTGTGAGCGCGCCAGGCAATCGAGCGATCCAGTCTTCGGCGACGCGGGACTCGGCGATGATCTTGCCTGACGCATCGCCCGTGTCGGTGGCGGTCCCAAGCATGAGATCGAATTCATAGATCTTACGCCCCGAACCGAGCAATGGAAGCAACTTCGAGGCATGACCGACCGCGAGAACGAGGACGCCTTCGGCGCCGGGATCCAAAGTGCCCCAATGGCCAAGCGAAACGCCGCCAAGCGCACGACGCACGCGTGACCCAAACGCTGTTGATGTGGGTCCCTGCGGCTTCCAGGCGTTGATGAAACCGAACCCGGCGTTAGCCGGTCGCACGAGCCGATTCGGCCATCTCGGCGCGGATCGCGTTGAGCACGGCCGACAGTGCCTGATCCTGCGACGCGTTGATGGTGGCGCCGGCCGCGCGGAAGTGTCCCCCGCCGCCAAGCTTTTTCGCAGCCGCCATGACGTTGATCCGGCCGCGCGATCGCATGCTCACGCGGAATGTGCCGTCGGGAGCTTCCTTGAGGAGCGCCGAGACCTCGCAGCGATCGACCGCGCGAAGAGCACCTACTACGTCCTCGAGATCTTCGTAGGCGGCGCCGAACTCTTCGAGCATCGCTCGCGTGACGACGGAATAGCAGATCCCATCGTCGGTGAGCGTGGCGGTGTCGAGCGCGCGGCCTAAGACCTTCTGGCCGGAGAACGTTCGGGTCTGATAGAGCTGCTCGTTGATACGATCTTTTTGCGCGCCTGCCTCCATGAGCGATGCGGCGAGTCGAATGGTGTGCGGGTCGGCGTTTGAATACATGAAGCAGCCCGTGTCGGAGATGATGGCCGCAAGCAGACACGTGGCGGTGTCGGGCGTGATCGGCACGCCGAGCGCCACGATGAGCCCCAGCACGAGACTGCCGGTGGCGGCCTCGGATTCTACCACGAGATTCCAGCGCCCGAATCGATGGTTCCCGAGATGATGATCGATGTTGACGATGCGCTCCGGCGGCACCCAGTTCAGCGCCTTTCCGGCTCGCCACTGATCGCTCATGTCGAGAAAGACGAAGACCGCGTCGTCGCCTATGCCATCGAAGGTGCGTTGCGTGAGGTGCGCTTCCGGAAGAAACCGCAGGTTGGCCGGCACGTCGTCGTCGAGGAAATAGAAGACGTCCTTGCCGATGCTCTTGAGCGCCATGCCGAGCGCGAAGCCGCTTCCCAGAACATCGCCGTCTGGTTTCTCATGCGCGCACATGACGAACTGGCGGTTCGACCGAAGGCACTCGAGCACGCCCTTCGCTCCGGGAGGCTCGCTGCCTGAACCGTTAGTCGTCGTGTTGATTTCGCTGCTCATCGCGTCGCTGCACCTCGTCGATGATGTGCGCCATGCGGACGCCCTGTGCGATGGACTCGTCGCGGATAAAGGTCAGCGTGGGTGTGCGACGCATGCGCAGTCGCTTGCCGAGCTCGACGCTCAAGAACCCAGCTGCGCTCTGCAGACCCGCGATGGTGGCCGACGATTGGCGCCGATCTCCCAGCGGACTTGCAAAGACCTTCGCCGTTCTCAAGTCGGGACTCACCTCGCTGCGGATGAGCGTGACAAACCCGACTCGCGGATCCTTCAGCTCTTCGCGGATCAGTTCGCTCAGCTCGCGCACGATCTCGTGCTCGACGCGCTCGAGGCGCTGGCTCTTCGTTCCAGCCGGCTCATGCATGTTCTATTTCACCGTACACGTGTTCGACGTCAATGGTACCGCTTTGTAGTAGGGCAAGCAACGCTTGCCCATTTGCCATGGGGCGACAGATGGTCGCCCTACTGCACGTGGTTACGAAGCGGACGAGACCGCGGCGAACTGCTCCATCGTGAAGGCTTCGATCACATCGCCCTCCTTAAGATCATTGAAGTTCTCGATCGAAAGACCGCATTCGTACCCCGTCGCAACTTCACGGGCATCGTCTTTGAAACGCTTCAGCGAAGCGAGCCTGCCCTCATAGACGATGACGTTATCACGCAGGACGCGGACCCGCGAGTCGCGTGTGATCTTTCCGTCGCGCACGTAAGCGCCGGCGATCGTGCCCACTTTGCTCACCTTGAACAGCTTGCGCACTTCAGCCTGACCCAGCACGACTTCGCGCTCTTGCGGTTTGAGCATGCCGGTCATCGCGGCCTTGACTTCGTCGATGACGTTGTAGATGACGTCGTAGAGACGAACGTCGACGCCTTCTTGTTCTGCCTTGCGCGCGATCGTGGCGTCCGGACGGATATTGAAGCCGATGATGATCGCGTTCGACGCGCTCGCAAGCATGACGTCGGACTCGTTGATGCCGCCGACGCCCATATGAATGACTCGCGTGCGGACTTCTTCATTCGCGAGGCCGTCGAGCTGCGAGCGCAGCGCCTCAACGGATCCCTGCGCATCGGCCTTGATGATGAGGTTGAGATCTTTGATGCCGCCTTCTTTGGCCTGCGCCAAGAAGCCGTCGAGCGTGACCGGCCGGCGCGCGCTGGCCATGCGCTGTTCGCGCTTGCGCTGCGAGCGTTTGGCGGCGAGCTCTCGCGCGTCGCGTTCGTCCGAGACCACCTCGAGCACGTCGCCGGCCGCGGGCACGTCGGACAGACCCATGATTTCGGCGGCGATCGACGGACCCGCGCGCTTGATCGCGGCGCCGGAATCATCGAAGAGGGCGCGCACTTTGCCGAAGGTGGAACCGACGACGGCGATGTCGCCGACGCGCAGCGTGCCGTTCTTGACCAATGCGGTCGCAACCGGTCCGCGCGACCGGTCAAGCCGTGCTTCGATGATGACGCCCTGTGCGCGACGGTTCTTGTTCGCCTTGAGGTCCTGCAGATCGGCGTTGAGCAGCACCATTTCGAGAAGCTCGTCGATGCCGGTCTTCATCTTCGCCGACACCGGGATGAACTGCGTCTTGCCGCCCCAGTCTTCCGGCGTCAGACCATATTCGGACAACTGCTGCTTCACACGATCGACGTTGGCGTTCGGCTTGTCCACTTTGTTGACCGCGACGACGATCGGCACGCCGGCCGCCTTCGCGTGATTCATCGCTTCGATCGTCTGCGGCATGACGCCGTCATCCGCCGCGACGACGAGAATCGCGACGTCGGTGACTTTCGCGCCCCGCGCGCGCATCTCGGTGAACGCTTCGTGGCCCGGCGTATCGATGAACGTGACCTTGCGGTCGTTGGTCTCGACCGTATACGCGCCGATGCGTTGCGTGATGCCGCCTGCTTCGCCGGCGGCCACTTTTGTGGATCGAATGGCGTCGAGCAGCGACGTCTTGCCGTGGTCGACGTGACCGAGCACCGTGACGACCGGCGGGCGCGCGGTGAGCGAACCCGGCGGGTCAGATTCCGTGAGGATCTCGACCGTCTCTTCGTCTGCTTCTTTGACGAGCGCGTTGAAGCCGAAGCGCCGCGCGACTTGCGACGCGACGTCAGGCGGCACGTGCTGATTGATGGTGGCCATCGTGCCCATTTTGATCAGTTGGCCGATGACCTGACCTGCCGGGACGCTCATCGCTGACGCGAGCTGCTGCACCGTGATGAGATCCGGAATCTCGAGATCCTTGAGGATTTCGGGTTCGACCATCGGCGCTTGCGCGGACTTGTGTCGCGGCTGCGTCTTCTTGAGCAGTTCCTCGCGTTGCCGCTCTTTGCGATCGCGCTCCATCTCCTCGCGCGATTTTTTGCGGCCGCCTGGTTGCGGGCCGCTCGTCGGCGCTCCGCTCCCAGGTTGCAGCGGGCTTCCCGGGCGACCGGGCATCGGTCGACCGCCGGGGCCGCCGAGCGGACGTCCGGGCATAGGACGCCCTTGCATTCCCGGACCACCCGGCCGCGGCACGAAGCCAGGACCAGCGGGTCGAGGGCCGACGCCGACGCGGGGTTGCTGCGGAACGCTCTGTTGCACCGGCCGCACCATCGGAATCGGTGCGGTGGGATCGGCCGACGCTGCGGGAACTACTTTCGGATGGTGCGCCGGCCGCACCACTGTGGGGCGTCGCGGCGTGGACGTTGCGACCGTGCGCAAACGTACGACCGGGCTCTGCACTTCGGGTGGCGGCGCCGGCGCTGCCTCGGGCGCATCGGCGACTGGTGCAGCGACCTTGGCGTCGACAGCATCGCGTTCTGGTTCGACAGGCGGCGGCGGCGCCTCCGCGGTGGTTGCGCCGTTGCCGGCTATCGCCTTTTTCGCGACCGGCTTGTGCGATTTCGCGGCCTGCGCCAAATCGCCGACCAACACGCCCTTTACGATGCGCGCGCGATGCTCGTCGATGACGCTCATGTGCGTGCTGGCTCTGATGCCAACTTTGCTCAGAAGGGCGATCGTATCTTTGCTCGAGAGGTTGAGCTCTTTGGCGAGCTCGTGAACCCGTACCATTGCCAAGGGTCAGTCTTTTCCTTTATCTTCTTGACGAGCTAAATGAGCGCGTTCCGGAGCGGGCAGCGCCGAAGTCGGCACTTCGGCTAATCCCGCAAATCTCTTGTTCTTCCTTACCTTGTCGCGGCATGCCGGCGAGCATAGGTACGCCCCTCGACCCGGCAAGCGTGCGGCAGGGTCAGCCTGCCACCCGCCTTGCTCCAGGCGGACGAACCGTACCAACGACTGCTTCGGGAAGCGGGCGCGGCAACCGACACACTGGCGAAACGGCACGTGCGCGGGAGGGGCCGTTGAGTCGGAGGTATGCACCCGATGTATCATTCGGCGACGCGCCTTTGACATCCGCTTTGACGTCCGGCACGTATAGAGAGGAGTGCGTCTTCGGCGCGCTACGGAATACGTCTGACGGGATGATTGGAATGCGACGAATTTTTGACAGATGCGGGTTGTCCGCGATAGTGTTGGCTGCTCCCTTGCTTCTGCTCGCGCCGGTCAGCGCCGCTCCGCAACCGGCCACGGAGAAGGTCGTGCTCGCAGGCGGCTGCTTCTGGGGGATGCAGGCCGTCTTCAGCGACTTGCGAGGCGTGAAGAGTGTGGTCGCCGGGTACTCCGGCGGAGCAGCCGAGACGGCGCACTACGACATCGTCAGCACCGGCACGACCGGTCACGCAGAATCCGTGCAGATCGAGTACGATCCGGCGAAGATCACTTTTGGGCAGTTGCTCTCCGTTTATTTTCTGGTCGCCCACGATCCGACGCAGCTCGATCGGCAAGGCCCCGACTTCGGAACGCAATACCGCTCCGCGGTTTTCTACACGACCGACGCGCAGAAGCGTGAGACCGAGTCGTATATCAGCGCGCTCGAAGCGCAGAAGTCGTTCGATGGAAAGATCGTGACGCAAGTCGTGCCGCTGCGCGCGTTTTATCCGGCCGAAGATTATCACCAGAACTATGTTGCGCACAATCCGGACAATCCGTACGTGATGTACAACGATCTACCGAAGCTCGCGGCGTTACGTCATCAATTCCCGTCGCTCGTCAAATCTTGATCGATTCATACGCGATGAGACACGCATGACGAGTCGGTAACACGATCGTGAAACCACGCCCGTTGCGCTGATCGCGCGCTGGGATCTGCCGTTAAGCGAAGTGGTCGGCGTCGTCCGCACCGCTTCGCGTCAATGACTTCGGCCCGATCGACGGTCTCGGGTACGAGGGCTCGGTCCTCCATCGTTGCAGTGTGACCTATGTCCATTTCGTGGACGGCGAAATCTGGCGGCTCTCGGCTGTGCGCCGGAGATGAGCCAGGACATGCGTACGCTTCGGCCGTCACGTGCCGATAATTACAGTAATCAAGTTCCCGCTGGGCGGCGAACCTCGACGCTGCCCCGGCGCGACCATGTTGAGGACGAAATATAATGACGCTCGTTGTGCAATTCGGAGCCCGGTTCGCAATCGCGGTCTTGACGCGTGCGATCGATGCGGTCTACGCGCCGCATCCGCCGTTCGTCGAAACGCTTTTCCTCCGCTGAGGATCTCTAGGTTCTATAGATAGGCGGACCATAAAGGTCCGCCCTACATGGAGGCCGGCGGACCATAAAGGTCCGCCCTACGTGGAGGCCGGCGGACCATAAAGGTCCGCCCTACATGGAGGCCGGCGGACCATAAAGGTCCGCCCTACATGGAGGCCGGCGGACCATAAAGGTCCGCCCTACAAGATCGTCACTCGGCGGAATCGCTTGTAGCGGTTGCTTCTTCGGCCGAAGGCTGCGATTCGTCGGACTCTTCTTCGCCCTCTCCGGGAGCCATACGCTGCAGTTCCTGTAGCTTGCGGATCAGCTCTTCGTCTTCGGCCAACATCTCCGCCGTCAGCTGCACGCCGCTCTCTTGCGCAGCGACCTCCGCCATCGCGGCCAACTCCTCGCGTTCTTGATCCTCGTCCACACGCTGCGACATGACTTCGGCCCACTGCTCTTCGTTGTGAATGTCGATACGCCACCCGGTGAGGCGCGCCGCTAAGCGGACGTTCTGGCCTTCTTTTCCGATCGCTAGCGAAAGCTGATAATCGGGCACGACCGCCTCGGCGAGATGTTCGCGCTCGTTCAAATGCACTTGGATGACTTTGGCGGGGGCCAATGCGTTCGCGACATAGGTCGCCGGGTCGGCCGCCCACTGGATCACGTCGATCTTCTCGCCTCGCAGCTCCTCGCCGATGTTGTTGACTCTTGAGGAACGCGGGCCGAGGCACGCGCCCACGGCATCGATGTCTTCTTCTTGCGTCCAGACAGATATCTTCGAACGCGACCCTGGTTCGCGCGCGACATCCTTGACTTCGACGATGCCTTGCGAGACTTCGGGGATCTCTTGTTCGAAAAGACGGCGGACGAGATTCGGATGGCTGCGCGAAAGGATGATCTGCGGACCACGATTCGTCTTGCGCACTTCCATCACGTACGCACGGATGCGCTCGTTGATGCGGAAGACCTCGCGCGCCACTTGCTCTGCGACCGGCAAGATGGCTTCGGCCCGCCCCAGATCGACGTACATATTGCGCTGCTCGTAGCGAAGCACCTGACCGCCGACGAGCTCGTCGAGCCGATCGTTGTATTCGTCGAAGACCATGTCGCGCTCGGCCTCGCGAATGCGCTGCACGATGACTTGCTTTGCGGTCTGCGCGGCGATCCGTCCGAACTCTTTGGGTGTGATCTCGACGTCGTAGAATTCACCGGCCGCTTTGCCGCCCGCATCGGCCACCGCGATCTCGAGATTCGGATCGGCGACTTCCGCCGCGACGGTGCGCCTGGCGAATACCCTATACGCGCCGTTCGCTCGATCCACCGCGACAACCGGCTCGCCCAAAGATTCGGGCTCGCGGACGAAGTTGCGCTTGTACGCCGAGACGAGCGCGGCTTCCAGCGCCTCCATGAGCACTTCGGCCGAGAGGTTGCGATCGCGCTCGAGTTCTTTGAGCGCCTCGATCAGTTGCGGGTTCGCCGTCGCGGGGCTGACGACAGTGGCTTGAGCCGATCCCTCGGCGCCTTTTTTCGTGGATTTCTTGGCTGGCATGACGTTTGCGGCTTCCTTGATAAACGCGAAAGGAGCGGGTGTCAACCCACTCCTCTTAGAGGAATTCTATCGGCATTTTACCACACGCCGCGCCCCTGCGCAAGGTCGGACGGCGCCTTGCCAGGGCTCGGCGGCATCGCTCCCCAACGTCCGAGCGCATGATGCCGCCCAAACCGGAGCATACCGGCCGTACGGCCCGCTTCATCAAATTGCTGAAAGAGATCGACGAGAAACGCGTCGTCTCAAAAGAGCGCGTCCACGAATTGCTGAGCACCTCGTCCGAGGCGACGTTCAAGCGTGTCAAAGCCGAACTCCGCGACGCCGGCTATCCGCTGACGTACAACACGAAGGATAAGCTCTATCACACGTCCGCGCGCGCCGCGCTCGCGCGGCCGCGGCTGGATCCGCGCAGCAGGGCCCAGCTCGCTCTCGTCCGCACCGCCATCGCGGGCCTCGGCACGCCGTATGTCGAGGCGCTTGGTGACGTGCTGGATATCCTCGACGCGCGCATCGCGATCGAAGATCCTGAAGCGACGGCGACCTTGTCGTCGCGCCGGCCGCAGCCGCGCGCGGACAGCGCTTTTTACGATCGTCTGGACAAAGTGGACACGGCGATCCGCGAGCACCGGTTGATCCAATTCGACTATACACATACCGCCGGCGGCGCGACGGATGCGCGCTGGGCGAAACCCCTGGCCATGCACGATCATGACGGCCGCATCTATTGTTGGGCCATCGTTGAGGGCGAGGATCAGCCGAAGCTCTTCGCGCTCGATCGGATGGGCTCTGTAGAACTACTCGAGACGTTCGAGCCGGATCCGCAGTGGCGCTTCGATGACGCGCTCCGTCACAGTTTCGGCATCATGATCGGACGCGATGCTCCGCGTGAACTCGTGATCGACATCGACGCAAGAGCCGCCGCAAACGTCCGCTCAAGGCGGTGGCCGGCTGAAACCCGCTGCGAAACGATGCCGGATGGTTCGCTGCGGATGACGTTCGCGGTATCGATGAGCGATGAGCTGATCGCGTGGGTCTTGAGCTTCGGGGGCCTCGCGCGCGTCGTTTCGCCGCGCGACATCGCCGAGGAAGTGCGCGCCCGCGCGATGAGAGTGGCGTCAGAGCACGCGCAATAGGTTCAGGATCACGAGAAAGCCTGTGACCACCGTCGCCGTGCCGACCGCGACGGCGAGCCATGGCGCCGATTGGTACTGATCGCGTTTCAACTCCCGATCCACGACGATGAATCGCCACGAACCGGCGGCGCCCAACGCGCAGCCGAGCGCTGCGAAGATGATGCCGAGCTTGTGTCCGGAGAGTGCGGCTGCGGGAGGAACGGTGCCAAGCGCGCCGGGCGCGAGATGCGCGAGCAAGGCGAATTTCGCGATGACGAAGCCGAAGGCCATGAGAGAAAGCGACGTGCGAACGTATGCGAGAAATGTCCGTTCGTTCGCGAGATGATCGGTGACGCGCAGGCTCATGCTGAAGGGCAGCATTCGGATTCTAGGCTGATTCATCCCGCGTACTCGTCCGAACCCGTCCGCCACAGGCGCTGCGAGATTCACAATCGAAGCGGCGGTCGACGGGATGGGGCTCCCGCTGAACCGCCGCGCAACCGGCTGATGGCTCCTATCGCACAGCATGTATCGATAGGAGTTTTTTGTGCCGCACGAGCTCTTTCGTCAACTGACAGACGCGCAAAACATGTGGCTGGTCGCGGGGCTTTGGATGGTGCTCGCAGCTGCGAGCGCGTTCATAGCGGTGCGTATCAAGATGCCCGCGGCCCTCGTAGAGATCATCGTCGGCGTCGTCGCCGGAAATCTGATCGCGCTGCGAACGAACGCATGGATCGATTTTGTCGCCGGATTCGGAAGCATCCTGTTGACGTTTCTCGCCGGCGCCGAGATCAATCCCGCCGTACTGCGCAAGCAGCTCCTCCCGTCCACCGCGCTTGGCGCCGCCTCGTTTGCTGCGCCGTTTCTCGCTGCCATGGCATTTGCGTATTACGTCGGGCACTGGACGCCCGACGCATCGAAGATCGCCGGCATCGCGATGTCGACGACCTCCGTCGCCGTCGTCTACGCGGTGATGGTTGAATCAGGACTTGCGGGCAAGGAGTTCGGCCAGCTCGTCCTCGCGGCGTGCTTCTTCACTGATTTGGGAACCGTGGTGGCGCTCGGCCTGCTCTTCTCGAACTACAATATCTGGCTCATCGCGCTCGTCGTGGGGATTATCGCGTCGATGGCTTTGCTCCCGAGGTTGTTGCCATCCTTGATCAACCGCACGCGGCAGTTCGTGAGCGAACCCGCGCTTCGAATTCTCTTCGCGGTCATATTTCTGCTGGCGGCCCTTGCGACGTACGCCAAGAGCGAGGGAGTTCTGCCCGCATATTTCCTCGGTCTGGGCTGCGCCGGCATGATGGTGTCGTATCCTGACGTTCGCCGGCGCTTGCAGACCATGACCATGACGTTGCTCGCGCCGTTCTATTTCCTCAAGGCGGGAACGTACGTCGAGGCCGGCTCGGCGGTGTCCGGGGCCGGGCTCATCGTGAGCCTGTTTTTTGTCAAAGTGCTCGCGAAGATCGCCGGCGTGCTGCCGCTGGCGCGCTTTGCGTTCAAGTATCCAGCCGGGAACGCGAATTACCTGACGCTTTTGATGGCGACGGGGCTGACGTTTGGAACGATTTCAAGCCTCTATGGATTGACGCATCATGACATCACGCAGTCGCAATACTCGGCCCTCGTGACCGTCGTCATCTTAACGGCAATCGTGCCGACCGCGATAGCGCAATGGCTGTTCAGGCCGGCGCAAGATCCGGAAGAGATGGAAGCAGAAGTTCCGTAAATCAAGCCAGGACTCGCTTGTCGCTCGAATGAAACGCCGCGCGCATGAAGGATCAGCCGGTGCGGCCCGTG
Source organism: Candidatus Eremiobacteraceae bacterium (assembly GCA_035295225.1). Classification (NCBI taxonomy): domain Bacteria; kingdom Bacillati; phylum Vulcanimicrobiota; class Vulcanimicrobiia; order Candidatus Eremiobacterales; family Candidatus Eremiobacteraceae; species Candidatus Eremiobacteraceae bacterium. The sequence continues at coordinate 12,848 of DATGJI010000047.1, forward strand.
CGGCGGCCGTACGCCTATTGGCTTCTCATTCTCCCGTTTGCGGGCACGCTCTGGCCGGCCCTCTACGCGCATGCGGAGCCCTCGATCGGCGGCGTTCCCTTCTTCTACTGGTATCAATTCTTGTGCATCGGACTGACCGCGATCGTCATGGCTTTCGTCTACCTCCTGACGCGGACTGACCGATCGTGATCCTTTGGACCGCCGTCGCGGTCTTTGTGGCGCTCTTCGCACTCGTGACGGTGCTCGGATTTGCGGCGGTGCGTTGGCGCGCCGGCGACCTCAACGATATCCACCAATGGGCGCTCGCCGGACGCGGCTTCGGCACGCTGGTCACCTGGTTTCTCATCGGCGGCGACATCTACACCGCATACACGTTCATCGCCGTGCCCGCGCTCATCTATGGCGTCGGAGCGCCTGGATTCTTCGCGCTGCCGTACACGACGATCGTCTTCCCTCTCGTCTTCATCTTCGGTCCGCGCTTTTGGTGCATCGCGAAGAATCGCGGCTACGTGACCTACGCCGATTTCGTGCGCGAACGTTACGGGAGTCGTAGCCTTGCGCTAGCGGTGGCGATCACCGGTATCCTTGCGACCATGCCGTACATCGCGCTGCAGTTGGTCGGACTGCAGGTGGTGATAGCGGCCCTTGGCTTCACCGGCTCGGGTTTTTTGGGCGATTTGCCGGTGATCGTCGCGTTTGCGATCCTTGCCATCTACACGTATCGGGGCGGGTTGCGCGCACCGGCGCTCGTCGCGTTTGTGAAGGACACATTGATCTACGTGACGGTCATCGGTGCGACCATCGTACTCGTGACGAAGCTCGGCGGCTTCGCGCATATCTTCGCGACGGCAGCGACGATCCTGGCGCAGCGACCGAAGCCCGCTTCGATCATGCTCGCGCCAGCCGGATATTCGGCGTATGCAACGCTTGCGTTCGGTTCGGGCCTCGCGTTGTTCATGTATCCGCACTCGATCACAGGTGTGCTCGGCGCGAAAAGCGCGCGCGTCGTTCGTCGCAACATGGTGATCCTGCCCGCGTACAGCGTGATGCTCGGCTTCATCGCGCTCTTCGGCTACATGGCCATCGCGGCCGGCGCGCATCCCGCCACTCCCAACGGAGCCGTGCCTGCGCTGATCCTCGCTTCGTTCCCGCAGTGGTTCATCGGCGTGGCTTTCGCCGCGATCGCGATCGGCGCGCTCGTGCCGGCAGCGATCATGTCGATCGCCGCAGCCAACTTGTACGCGCGATCGATCCACATGGAGTTCGTCCAGCCTGCCTGCTCGAGCGCCGTGCAGACGAAGGTCGCGCGCTTCGCCTCGCTCATCGTCAAGACTGGAGCGTTGCTCTTCGTTCTCTTCCTGCCCACGCAATTCGCGATCTACTTCCAGCTCTTGGCCGGCGCGTGGATCCTGCAGACCTTTCCCGCTGTGGTGTTTGGGCTATACACGCGCTGGTTCCATCGGAGCGCCTTGTTCGTGGGCTGGCTCGTGGGCATGGTCTTGGCCACGTGGATGGCTGTCGCCGCGGGCTTTACGCCGGTATTCGCTCTGCATCTCGGCGCACGAGTCATGCCCCTTTACGTCGGGCTCATCGCGCTAGGCGCCAACCTCGGACTTGCCCTTGTGTTGACGATGCTCTTCAAGGGCGTGAAGATTCCTGATGGCGTCGATGCAACCTCGGCGCGAGACTATGAGGAGGCTCTTGCCGGGGTATAGGGCCATGGCGCGGCGAAGTTAACCAAATCGAACGCTCGTTCGCAGGGAGCGAGTGACCCACGTCACTACAACTTGGGTATTAGTTTACCAAGGCGACATTTTTGTACTTCGCCGTCGGTACATGGCACTGCTGGATCTGGTAAATGGCTATTCGTTCATCGGGCGCTCGCGGCTTCACGATATTAGAGGCGCTCCTCGGCATCACGATTTTCGCGATAGCGCTCGCGGCGTTCTATTCGATCATCCCCGGCTCTTTCCAGACGACGAGCCACGATGATCAGTTCGTTCAAGCGGTGAGCGCCGGTCAACAATACATGGATGCGATACGAAGTTCCGTCGAACAGGGAACGCCCATGCCGCAGCCGCCCGTCATCCCGATCGACGGCGGCGTTTCCGTCACCGGCAACGGTGTGAAGAACGCCTCGCCCGGAAACTTCACGATCACCGGAAATTGCCTGCCCGTTGCCGGATTTACGCGACTGGAGGACTGCACTGTTTCTGTGACATGGAACGAGGGCAGCGCGAATCGATTGTATCAGGTGGAGTCGTATGCGACCAAGCAAGTATCGTAGCGCGCGACACGCGCGCGGATTCACGCTCGCCGAGATCCTCACGGTGGCGGTGCTCTTCGGCATGCTGCTGACCACGATCGCTGCGGTCATTCCGGCGGTCATGCGGGCGCCGGCGCAGATGCAATCGCAGGTGGACGAAGTCAATTCGGCTGCACTGGCGTTGTACAAAGTCCAGCGCGACGCGCGCCAGAGCGATGTCAATGGCGTATTTAACTGCACGACTCTTCCTATCGTCGCCTGCAGTCAACAGGTCGGACCACCCACGCAGACGCAAGCTGTCGCGATCGCGGGAAACGATTCGTCGCAGTTCTTCTTAACCGGGGGACAAAATTCGGGTCAGGCGAGCTGGACCGGTTACACCGTCTATTGGTTAGCGCCGAGTTCATCGGGAATCGGCATGGACCTGATGCGGTCATTCGAGCCCGTTGTCTCAAATATTTTGAACGGTGTGCCGCAATTCAAGACTGCTGACGCGACCTGGGCTGTGACGACAGCGCTCCTGATCTCGTCGCCGGACGTAGCCGCGGGCGACGTCCGCAAACTCTTGGTGGGTGTCACGCCTGCCAACGGCATTGTCGCTTTGCAGATGAGCGCGGGTGTGAACCGCGGCGATCAGACCGAACTCACGATGTATGGCAACACGTATGCGCGCAACTGACGTTGTTCGAACGTCGCAACGCGGCGTGGTCATGCTCATCGTCGTCATCTTGGTGGCGCTGCTCATCATCGTCGCGCTGATCGTCGCCTACGGCGCCTTTAACGCGCAGACCAGCGCGCAGGCCCTGGGCGTCAAGTATCGCGTGCTGAACAGCGCAGAAGCGGGCGCGAACCTCGCGCTGAATGAACTTGCCGAAAACCCGAACTACCCGAGCGGAAATTGCGTGAACGGCACGCTTAACGCCAAACCCTATTCGGGCTGCGTCGAGCTCAATAACCTCGGCAACAAGGGCACGCCCCAGGTTCCCGACCCCGAGACCGGCACGTTGATCACGGTGCCGGCGAATTCCGCATATATCTACGGCGAATCGTCCTTCCAGGGCGGCCGCAAAGTGTATATCGAGGCGATTGCCGATCCGTCACCCCCGCTCACGCTGCCCGCCGGCGCGATCAATTCGCAGAACGACGTGAACGATCTCGCACCCGAGCCCATCATGCAGGATCCGCTGAGCCCGGGCGACGCGAACGTCAACGCTGACGGCAACATCAACGTCCCGGGCACGCCGAGCACGGTGCAAGGAGCGACCTCTGCTGTCGGCACGAACCAAATTCCGGGGGGGACCTCCGGCGGCGCGGCGATCAAGTTTCCCACGCAAATAGAAGTACAGCAGGCGGCGCAGAATGCGCGATCACTCGCGCAGGCCGGCTCGCAAGTGACCGGGGCATCCTTGAGCAGCGGTTCAGGTGGAGCGATAGCCGGCAACACCTACGTCAACGGCGACATCCAGCTGACCAAAGGCACCATCACGATAACTCAGGGTTCTTACGTATACGTGAACGGCAACGTCTGCGTTTCCGGCTCGGGTGTGATCGCGAACGCCAATCAGGGCCAGAATGTCTTCGTCGTCAGCGGCGTGATGGCGGTGACGGGCACGGGCAACTACAACGCGGCGCCGGGTCAGAATTCTCTGCTGCTCGTCCTCGGCTCCGACCCTACAACGTTTAGTCCCTGCGGCGCCGCCCCATACGCGCTCGACCTGGAACCCACTGGAACACCGAGTCAGATCGGCACCGTGTACTCATCGGCGGGATCGGTGTACTTGGGCGGATCGACGACGCTCACCGGCGCTGCGGATGGATCGAACGTTCTGATCGGCGGCGGGCCGTCGTCGGCATTCAAGTACGACTCAGTGCAATCGGCGACGACCATGACCACCGGAACGCTGACCTACTCGGCGTACAACGAGTACTGATCCACCATGGCCCACGTTATCGAGCTTCGTCCTTCGATCGGCCAGCAGCCGACCCGGGCGCTGACGCTTGCCGAAGCGTTGGAGCGGCTCGCGACCGCCGGATACGAGGCCGACGCGCACACGTGGGAACAGTTCGTGGATGCGGGTCTCTTGCGGCACAGCAAAGCTGCTTCGGCGAAACTCACCGAAGTCTCCGCCCTCGACTTCAAACGCTTTCGCCAGCTCCTGGAAGTACGACTCCGCGTCGGCACCCGCTGCGCCATCGACGAGTTGTGCTTCTACGCGTGCGCCGCAAATGTGAGCGACGTGCCCACCACCCGCGTCGTTGCATACGTCGAGTCGGGCATCGCCTCGTTCTTCGCAGCGGCCACCGACGCGCTGCGCGCTCTGAGCGGACTCCCCGATCGCCTTGGCATTGAAGGACAGCGCGTCCTGAGCTTTCGGCTCGCGTCTGCCTTGTTGGGCTCGCAGCCGACGCGCGCGCGCCAGCCGTCGAACAACATCGAATGGCTGACGACGACGTGCTGCATGCTCTTCCTCCACGCGACGTGGCGCAACCGGACGCGCGGCCGCGGACCCGCGCCGCGAATTCTCACTCCGGCCGTGCTCGAGACCGAAGAAACGCCGATCTCAGCCATGAGCGCCGGTCGGCCGTTGCGTTCCCGCGCCGCCGAGATCACGCTCGCGCCGATCGCGGATTTGGAGAAGATCGTCAACGGACTCCGTCGAGCGGCGTACGACCGCTCGGCCGACGTCGCATCCGCTGCGGCGGGCGCGGCGCGGTTAGTGAGCGGCCAGTTCGCAAGCGCCGACCATTCGAAATTACCGGTCATCGTGAAGTCGGTTGCGCCGCTTCTAGCAGCCGCCTTTATCCGCGTTCGCACGAACGCGCCGACCGGCACCGCGGAGCGGCTCGTCGCATCCGCCTGGACCGACCAACGCGCGTTTCAGTCCGCGCTGCTCGCGTACTGGACCTAACCCTCACGCGACGTTTCCGTGACTGGGCAAGCGATGCTTGCCCCACTACGAGGAGCGGGATTTCTTCAGGTCGGAGCGCGGGTCATAGACGAGGCGGGCATGTTTGATGATCGCGTACGGTATCGGCGTTGCGCCGGCGTGCGGGTCGTCGATGACCGCCGCAGTATCGTCGGCAGCGATGATCGGTCCGGTGAATTCCACGCGATTGGCAAGCGGTTGCGACGTCACGACCTTCGCTTGTTTGCCTGCGAAACGGCGATAATGCGCGGGCGTCAAGAGCGGGCGCTCGAGGCCGGCTGATTCGACCTCGATCTGGTACTCGGGCGCCTCTTGCCCCATCTCATCGATTCGTTGCGCCAGCCGCCGATTAAGGTCTTCGCAGAGATCGATCGAGACGCCGCCCTCGCGATCCACGACGACGCGCACGACCCAGGCTCCGCGCTCGCGAATGACCATGCATTTGACGATCTCGATGTCAGGCATCGTCAGCGCGATGGCATCGACGAGCGCCACGAGCTTATTGCGGATTTCGTTCCCGCCCATCATACCGTCGTCTTCCGCGCCCACGGACAAACGATCGAAACACCTGAGCGCGTCAGCGCGGCGCGCACCGCTCGAGCGGCCGCGACGGCCGTCGGTTCATCGCCGTGGATGCACAGCGTGGCGATGTCGCCGCGGAGCGCGAGCGTCACGGCTTGTCGGGCCGCGAAATCCGGATCGGTGAAGACGGAATCGGGCAAAGCCCGAGAGCGCAGCGAGCCGTCTTGCTCGTATGCCCGATCGCAAAAGCCTTCGGCGGCGACGCGCAGCCCGGCGGCATGACCGGCTTGCAGCAATGCACCGCCGGCCAAACCGACCAGCACGAGCGACGGATCTACCTCTCGGACGGCGCCTGCGAGCGCCGCGGCAAGGTCCGGATCGGCGGCCGCGTCGTTGTACAGCGCACCGTGAGGCTTCACGTGTGCGACGTGCGCGCCGAGCGAGGCCGCGATCGCGCGCAGCGTTTCGACTTGTGCCCGAAGAGCTTGAGCGGCAGAGCCGGCATCCTGCGCATACGAGCGCCTGCCAAAACCTTCTCGATCGACGTACGATGGGTGCGCGCCGATGACAGCGCCGCTTGCCAGGGCCGCGCTGATGGTCGCTCGCATGATCGTTTCGTCACCCGCGTGAGCGCCGCACGCGATGTTCACCGAGCTGACGAGAGCGATGAGATCGAGGTCCGCGATGCGGCCCTCGGATCCAGGCAGCTCCCCGACGTCGCAGTTGAGATCGATCGTCCGCGCGGCCATCACGATTCCGCGCCTTCGAAGAATCCTGCGGCGAGCACGGCGCTGCCGTCGTTAGGGCCGGCGAGGGACTGGCTCGCGGCATCGAGCGCGCGGCGCCGCTCCTCAAGTGCACCACCCGCTTCTTCTATATCTATCGCCTCGAAGCGTACGCGGTCTCCGGGGCGCAGCTGTGCGGCACGAGGAAGGTCGGCCGTCGCTACGACCGCGGCGATCTCATAACCGCCGGTCGTTTGATGCTCGCATAGCAGCACGATCGGTGTTCCGTCAGCAGTGACCTGAACGCAGCCCGCGCACACGCCCGCCGACGGCCGGTCGGCGCGCATCCCGGCGAGTGTCGCCTCCCCTTCGAGCGACACTGCTTGACGCGATGATCTATCGGTGACCTGAAACGAACTGCTGAAAAGCGGGTCGACGAAGGATGACGCGGCCCGCCATGCAGTCCGCAGCACGGTCTCCGCTTGCCATACGATCGGCTCGATGCGCGCCCCAGGATTCGTGTCGATCGCAGCGCCGAGCGAAAATTCGTCTCCGCGTCCGAAAATCCGACCCCCGAACCCCGACGTGACATCGGTGCTCGCGCTCCCCAAGAGCGGCGGCGCGATCACGCCGCCGTCGAATGCGACGTACGAGCGCAGGCCGCGCCGCGCAGCTCCGACGACCACGCGCTCGCCGGCACGGCCGCGCAGTGCCCGCCATTGCTCGCAGACGCGCCCGCCGACCGCCAAGGGCGCGGAGGCACCGGTGACCGCTATCCAGACATCGTCGGAGAGCGCGAACGACGCTCCTGAGAGCGTGGTTTCGATCAGCGCGGCAGAATCCGGATTGCCGACGAGCCGGTTGGCCGCACGGCTGGAATACCAATCTGCTGAGCCGCCCGGAGAAACGCCGAGGCGGCCTGCGCCGCGGCGACCCAGATCTTGGACTGTGCTCAACACGCCCGGATCGACAATACGAACGGTGCGTTTGCGAAATGTGCTCATGCTGTCGTCACGCCTGCGCTTCGCAGATCGGAGACCGGCTCGAACCGGATACGATCGAGCGGCTGGAAGAGCGTCGGCGGTTCGTGTGCCGGTTCGAAAAGCACCGCGTTTGTGCGTCCAAGGAGGCGCCAGCCGCCGGCCGACGCCCGCGGATAGATCCCGCATTGGCCGGCGGCGATCGCCACGCTCCCCGCGGGAACCCGAGGTCGCGGTCGCGTGAGCCGTTCGACGCCGTGCAGCGCCGGCGGCAGGCCGGACAGGTACGGAAATCCCGCCAGAAACCCCAGGAACGCGACGCGGTAGTCCGCCCCGCACAGCATGTCGCGCATGCGCGTCTCCCGCATTCCCAAGTCGTGCGCCGTGCGCTCGAAGTCGACGCCGTGCTCACCGCCGAAGCAGACGCGAACGGTATGGTTGCGCGGGGGCCGCTGCTCGCGAGCGCTCCCAGTCTCCAATTCGGCGGCGCATGCGGCAAGCGCATCCGTGACCGCGCGCAGCTGTTCGGCCGGCCCGATGACGAGCGGATCGAAGCGGATGAGGACGGAGCAGTAGCCGGACACGACATCCAGCGATCGCGAACCCAACCACGCCGAAAGGGAGTCCGCCAGGCGTGCGGCTTGGAGCGCGAGTTCCGGATCGCGGCTCGTCCCCAATTCCACGCTGATAGATGCGTCGCCGAGGGAACGGCACGCAAACGATTGCATAGCGCGCAGCCCGTTCGCGCAAATGCCGGGCTCTTCCTAATCGCGTTGTTCTTATGCCTACGGCGCCCGATGTGCCGAGCGAAGGCGACTCTACGAACGGCGTGTAAGCGCGTCGACGGTGAGCGACCTGCATTTTTCCCCGCGTCCTAATCGAGCGTCCGAGATCAATTGGCGCGAGTGGGGCGACGGCCCGTTTCGAGAGTCAGAGGCCACCGGGAAACCGGTCGTCCTCGCGATTTCCGCCGTATGGTGCCACTGGTGCCACGTCATGGACGAGACGACATATTCGACCGATGCGGTGATCCGGTTGTTGAACGAGCGGTTTATCCCCACCCGCGTCGACAATGATCGCCGCCCGGATGTGAACGCTCGCTACAACATGGGCGGTTGGCCGACGACGGCGGTGTTGACGCCTGACGGCGAGATCGTCCACGGCGGAACGTATATCCCGCCCGATGCGATGCTCCGTTTGCTCGGTCAGATCGATCGCTTCTTTTCGGAGCCCGATAACCGTCTCGAATTGGCTGAGCAGACCCGGCGCGTCAAGGATGAAAGAGCGCGCGGTAGATCGATCGACGGCGAAGCGGCGATGGGCACGCTCGACAACCGGACCGCCGAAACCGTCCTCGGACAACTCGAAGAGCAGTTCGATCAAGAGTTCGGCGGGTTTGGCGACGAGCAGAAGTTCCCGCAGACGAGCACGCTGCACTTCATGCTCGACCATTGGGCGCGCACGCGCGACTCGCGCGACGAGCGGATGACTCTTGCGACGCTGCGCGGTATGGCAGGCGGCGGCATGTACGACCACGTGGAAGGCGGATTCTTCCGTTACTCCACCACGCGGGACTTCAGCGTGCCGCACTTCGAGAAGATGCTCGAAGACCTCGGCGGACTCGTGCTCGCGTGCTCTCGCGCCGGTGCGGCGTTCGCGGCCGACGATCTCGGCCTCGTCGCGCGCGATGTCAAGCGTTATCTCGACGCTTCGCTGTGGCAAGCTGAAGCGGGTGCGTATGGCGGAAGCCAGGATGCCGACGAATCATACTTCCAACTCGACGCGGCCGGACGGTTGAATCGCGTTGCGCCGTACGTAGACCGTACGATCTTCACGTCTTGGAATGCCGAGACCGCACGGTCGCTTCTTCTCTCTGCGCCGTTGCTGGGCGGAGCAGCAGGCGAATTCGACGATTGGACCGCTCGCGGCTTGGCGATCTTGGAGACGCTGTGGTCGCGCTTGCTGCGCGAAGGCCTGATGTGCCGCTATTCCGATGGTGAGCCGCACGTGCGCGGGCTCCTCGGCGACCAGGCCTGGTCTATCGCCGCGGCGCTCGCAGCGCATGCCGCGACCGGCGAGGGACTATGGCTTGAGCGAGCGGGTCGGCTCATCGCTGCCAGCGACGCGCTGTATGACGAGAGCCGGGGCTACGCCGACCGGCTCTCATCCGAGGGCGCGCCAGGCCGCTTGAGCGACGTCGCCGTGCCCTTCAACGAGAACGCGCTCATGGCGCGGTCGCTGCTTGCGTATGCAGCCGCGGCAGCCCAGCCAGCCATGGCCGACCGGGCACGCGAAATCCTCGGTCGCTTCGAGCGGGACTACCGGCGCTATGGCGTCTTCGCCGCTCTGTATGGCTCGGCCGTTATGGACGCAATCGAGCCGCCGGTCAGCGTGGTCATCGTCGGCGCACCGCTCGAAGCCGCGAGGCTTCGCCGCGCCGCGCTTTCCACGACATGGCCCGCTATTTCCGTGATTCCAGTGGATCCTATCACCGAATCGGAACGGCTCGAGCGGTTAGGGCACTCAGCGCTTGCCGATTCATCGCCAGTTGCGTATCTGTGTCGCGGTACAGCGTGCTTCGCGCGGGTCACCACTGCATCGGATCTCAGCGACGCGCTGGCACGATCCCCACAAGCGTAGGGCCGGCAATCGCGATCAGAGCAAGCAGCGCCGCGATGATGGTAAAAGTCGCTCCGCCAAAGCCGACGACGACGCTGATGCGTTGCACGGTCACGAGGCTCGCCATGGTGAGAATCGCGACACGCCACCGCCGAGCTCCGGTGAACGCAAGTGCCGCGGCCGCGAACAGCAGCACGTTGACGAGCAAGCCGGAAACTGCGGTGACAGTCGGTCCCTCGCCCAGACCCGCGCCAATCGCGGTGGCGATTCCGATAGACGCCCACGCGGCGCTAAGACCCGACGCGATGTAGCGGAACACTTCCTGATACGTCCCAGGCGAGGGCATGATCGACGTCCTTCAAGCAGTACGCGACTCTGACATTTTTCGGAGATTACGTTTCGTGGGCGCGAGGAATAGCGACAGGCGATGGCAGAACCTCGACGTCTCGCTTCTGGTCGAGCAATACGTTTCTTTTTTCTCTGGAGGCTGAACGGTGCTTCAAGAATTGCGCGCCGAACTCTCACTCTCTGATACGCGACAGAATATTCGCGACCGCATGAGAGAGTTTTCGGATGACGGCGCGCAGACGCGAAGCCCGCGCGAAAGTGCGGACTACGCATGGCGAATCGTGCAGAACGTTTTAGCCGAAGAGCTTTCCGAACTCAACAGCGGTCTGTCGGACGACGCGCAACTGCACGAGCAAGATCGCCTCGCGTTGCCGGACGGCAGTCAGGCGATCGACGTTTCGTATCGCGATCTAAAATTTTCTATCGTGCGTTCGAAAGATCGCCGGGAACTCGCACTCATCGATCCATCCGCCGGGCGATTGCCGATCGAGCGCATTGGATCGAAGTTGTTCATCGCAGGCGAGCCGGTATCGTCAGCGCTCATCGCCGCCATCGGACGTCTGATCGAGCGCGCGACGGCCGGCGTGCAGAGCTCGCCCCACAACGCGCCGCGCTACATGACCTTAGAGATATTCACTTCGAGCGCGGCCAAAGTCGAAGCGGCGCTAAACCTCGCCCACGAGAACGGCTTCCGTTTCGTGGAATCCTACAAGAGCCGCAGCCCCCTGAAGCGGGTGTTCCTCTTCGAGCGTACGTGATTGAAGGAGCGATTTATTGAAGGGGCCGACGCCAGTCGGCCCTAGTCATATTATTCTTGCGGCGTCACGTTCTTGATAACGGCTGCCGAGCGCGCGAAGCCGTTGGCGTCTGCTACGGCGTCTCGCGGGCACATCGAGATGAACGTCTGAGCAAGCAGCATCAAGAGCGCGATGTCGTCGAGCGGTCCGAGGAACGGGATATCGCTGAAGATGTCCAAGGGCGAGATGATCAGGAATGCGGCGGCAACCGTCGTGAACTTGAGCCAGCTTGGAACTCGCCCGTCCACGAAAAGCCGAGTGAGAACGCGATACGTCCGCGGAAGATCCAGAAGTTGGCGTGCGCGACTGAAGAACGTCATCAACATCATACTTCCGTATACCCACGTTGGCCCCGAAGTGTTTCGGGCCGGAGACCGGAACCAACCATCGATTCGACGATTGTCGCTTCGAGGTTCGCGCCTAATGGCGGAGACGAAACCGGCGTCTTCGACTTATAAGGCTGGCTGTCGCGATTCGACCGCGCAATGCGATCGCCGAATCTTTCGCGGGTTGCCGCATGCTCTTCAGTCTTCGATGCCGCGCGGACAGACGAGGAGTCGACCAACCGCTCCTTCAAGTGCGACGCGCACGAGTTCGAGTCGACCTGCTTGGTCGGCCAGAAAACTGTGTGGCCGATTCTATCGTCGGCGCGGCGGACCATAAAGGTCCGCCCTACATTATCTACATTAGGAGCGACGATGCCTTCGACCTCGACGTACGACGCGATCATCATCGGCGGCGGCCACAATGGATTGGTCACCGCGTGCTATCTCGCTCGCGCAAAGTGGAAGGTACTGGTCCTCGAACGACGCTACGTCGTCGGCGGCGCATGCGTGACCGAAGAGAACATCTTTCCTGGATACAAAGTTTCGACAGCCGCGTACGTCAATAGCCTCTTCCGGCCCGAGATCATCCGAGATCTGCGCTTGAAAGACTACGGATTCGACGTCGTGGAGCGCGACCCGTCCTCGTTCTCGCCGTTTGAAGACGGCCGCCATCTCTTTCTCGGTCCGGACCATACAATGAACGTGCGCGAGATCGCGAAGTTCAGCGCGAAGGATGCCGAGAATTTTCCCAAGTACGAAGCGATGCTCGAACGCGTCGCTTCGGTCGTAGAACCGACGCTGATCCTCAAGCCGCCGAACGTGGCGCATCCTGGACTGTCGGACCTCCTGCGCATGGCCCCGATGGGCCGCGCCATGCAGAAACTGGGCCCCGCGATGAGCGAGGCGATCGAAGTGCTGACGGGCCCGGCTCGACCGATCCTCGACCGCTGGTTTGAATCCGAAGAGCTCAAAGCGACGCTCGCCACCGACGCGATCATCGGCGCGTTCGCCTCGCCGTCGATGCCGGGAACGGCGTACGTGCTCTTTCACCACGTCATGGGCGAGACGAACGGCAAGCGCGGCGTGTGGAGTTACGTCAAGGGCGGGATGGGCGGCCTGACGCAAGCGCTGTCGCGGGCGGCAAAAGACCTGGGCGTCGAGATTCGCACGGAGACCGAAGTCGCAAAGATCCTGACGGCCGGAGGCGCCGCGACCGGCGTCGTGCTGAAGAACGGCGACGAGTTCCGCTCGCGCCGCGTGGCGAGCAACGTCGATTGCCGCGTGACGTTCACCCGGTTGCTGGATTCGAACATGCTGCCGGCCGATTTCGCTGCCGCGATCGACCGCATCGATTACAGCAGCGCATCGGTGAAGATCAATGTCGCGCTCGCATCGCTGCCCGATTTCACCGCATGCCCCGGATCCGCGCCCGGACCGCAGCATCGCGGCACGATCCATCTCTGCCCCGATCAGGATTTCATCGAGCGCGCGTACGATGATGCGAAGTACGGCAAGATGTCGCAACAACCGATCGTGGAGTGCACAATCCCGTCTGCAGTTGATCCCAGCGTCGCGCCGCCTGGCCGGCACCTGATGTCGATGTTCTGCCAGTACGCGCCGTACGCGCTCAAGGACGGACCGTGGACGTCGCAACTGCGCGCCGAATTCGCGGACCGTTGCTTCGACATCGTCGAGCGTCACGCGCCCGGCTTCAAAGCGTCCGTGCTCGATCGGCAGATTCTGACGCCGGTGGATCTCGAGGAGAAGTTCAATCTCACCGGGGGCAACATTTTCCAGGGATCGATGGGCCTGAACCAATTGTTCATGTTCAGGCCGGTGCCGGGTTTCGCCGGCTACCGCACGCCGATCAAAGGGCTCTTCTTATGCGGTGCGGCCGCGCATCCGGGCGGCGGCGTGATGGGCGCGTCGGGCTGGAACGCCGCCCGCGAAATGCTCCGCGGCTAGCACAATGTAGGGCGGACCTTTACGGTCCGCCGAGTGTGGGGCGGACCTTTACGGTCCGCCGAGTGTGGGGCGGACCTTTACGGTCCGCCTGGGCGCTCATTGCCGCGTTCGATGCGGAACAGATAGCAGCCGTGCGATCGGCTGCGCGCGTGAACGTACGCGACGTCCTCGTTCGCCAACAGCTCGCGCGCGATAGTCGCCGCTTCGCCGGCGTCTGCGTATCGCTGCGAGTCCGCGATGTTATCGTTTGCATCGTATGGCCGCAAGACGAGTGGCCGATTCGCAAAATCTTCTGGAATTGCGTCAGTCGATTCATACCGTGCGCATGGCTCGGCGTGGATGAATACTGGACCTACTTCTTGATATGGGCGCGGCTCCCCGAAAGGGCGATACGAGAAGAGCAGCAACGGTTCGCCCGGCTTGGAATAACGCAGGCAGTGCCTGCATGGCCCGCTGCCGTAATCGGTACCGGGCTGGAGTGTGTTGCCATGGCCGTCGTGTAGCGACTCGCGCACACGATCGGCGGTTTCTGTAGGCATAGAGACTACACGCAGTTTGGTCTGTGTCGCTTGCAACATGCGGACAGCATACCAACCCATCGGACGGCGCGCTATCCGAATCATGCGAATCCGGGAAACGCGGGCCGACTAGCGTCGGGCCGCTTCAAATATTCCCAACCCGTTTATACACTCCGTGATCGCGTGCCATGTTGCGATAGTCCACCAGCATTCGACGAAGCGCTGCGAAATCTGGATGCACTTCTTTCAATATCGCATTGACCTCGCGCTCGGCGTAGCTTCGGTTCTCTTCGAAGCGCTCGACTAGCCATCGCATCAGCAGCTTCTGTTTCTCTGCGCCGACCGGAATCTTGGAAATCCGGCCATCGCGAACGAACGGGGCTAACGTCGTCGCTTCTAGCCTCGACAGCGTCGGCGATGCGAGAGATTCCGCCGGCCGCTTGACCGAGTTGCTGAGCGCGTTTCCTGAGCGCAGCCACGCGATCTCGAGCTGCAGCTTGCCGTTACCGCTCGTCTCGTCATCGAGTATCAGACCGGCATCTCGCAATAGCCGGAGGTGTCGGTTCAATGCATCGGGTCTCAACCGTAGGACTTCTGCAAGTTCAGAGCGTGTGCGCGCGCCGAGCGAAAGGACGCCGACGATTCGTAGACGCGTTTCGTTGGCTAGCGCCTTGACGAATCGCGAAACGTCGTCGGAGGCGGAGTCGGTCACGAACGAACAGCCAGGTCGGCGAGCACCGCGCGCGATGCGCGCAGGCCGGGCGCGCCGGTAACGCAGCCGCCAGGATGCGCGCCCGAACCGCAGAGATACAAGCCGCGCAGCGGCGTTCGCGTCGAAAACCGATTTTCGAAGATCTGCCCTGGCAGAAGTTCGCCGTGAAAGATGTGGCCGCCGGACAATCCAAAGCGTCGTTCGAGATCCGGCGGTGCGAGAATCTGCCTTGCTTCGATCGCGTTGGGCAAGTTGGGCGCGAATCTGGCGAGGGACGCCACGATCGTATCGGCGGCGGCTTCGGCCATCGCCGTTGTCCAGGGACCGTCACCGCGGTCATACGGAAAGTACTGCGCGAAGATCGAAAGCAGCTGTTTGCCCTTTGGAGCGATGCTTTCGTCCGTGGGCGACTGCATGTAGCCCTCGATCAGCGGAGCGCGTGAAACGGTTCCCGATCGTGCATCCTCGTAGGCCGCCTGCAGATACTCGATAGAATCCGCGACGTGAAGCGTAGCGCTGTGATGCGGTTGCGCATTCAATCCGGGCCGGCACGTGAAATTCGGAAGTTCACCGAGCGCGAGATTAACCTTGAGCGCCACGCCCGTAGACGACCAGTCCTCCACGCGCCGGACGAACGCGTCGTCTAAGGCGTCGCGCGGCGTCAATCGCAAGAATGTCGTCTTCGGGTCTGCGTTCGAAAGCACGACGGGCGCGCTGACTTCGGTGCCGTCGTCAAGCGCGACGCCGATCGCGCTGCCGGAACGCACGAGCACCCGGCTGACAGCCGCGCTGTGTCGGATTTCTGCGCCGGCTGCCCGCGCCGCGCTTGCGATCGCTGCCGACACCGCTCCCATGCCGCCGCGGACGAATCCCCAGGCGCCCTGGACGCCGAAGGCGCGTCCGGCGTTGTGATGTGCCAACACGTATGCGGTCCCCGGCGTCTCAGGCCCCGCATACGTGCCGATCAACCCGTCGTTGACGCACTCAGCCTGCAGCACAGGCGTTTCGACGTAGCGCCGGACGAAGTCGGCCACAGAGCCCTGCATGGTGGCTTGGGTGGCGCGGTCAAATGACCCGAATGAGGGCGCGTCGGCGTCGAGCGCGTCGAAGATCAATCCGCCAAGGCGATCTCGCTCGGCTTCGAGGCAACGGAATCCGTCGAGGTCGCGTTGAGAGAATATCGCGATTTCCGCGGCGTTGGCGGCGGCGTCACGGGTCAGAAGGAGCGAACGGCCGTCGAGCAGGGGCGTGAAAGCGGCTGCGGGTTTGCGATATGCGGCGTACCCATGTGAAGCGAGGTCGAGATCCGCGATGACCTTCGGATGCAAGAGGCTGCAGACATACGATGCGGTGGATACCGTCCAGCCGGGCCATGGATGCTCGCTGATCGTGGCGCCGCCGATCACATCGCTTCGTTCTAGCACGCAGACGCTGCAGCCCGCGCGGGCGAGATATGCCGCAGCCACAAGACCATTGTGGCCCGAACCGATCACAATCGCATCATACGCCATGCGCGCGCCCTTCGCGCAGGTCCGTATGCTGCCATTCTCACGCAACTCTCACGGCGGCCTCAAGAGTTCCTCACCGCCTATCGATACAATAGACCTATGAGCGCTGTTCAAGCGGCCAGTTCGCAATATCGGCCCGCCGGATCTTTGGATGCGGCCACGGCGCTCTTGCCCTACGCGGGCCCGTGGACCCCGAAGCTCGCCGCCCACCTCCTCCGGCGCGCAGGCTTCGGGGGCTCTCCCACGGAGATCGACGCCGCTTCGGCCGCAGGTATGAACGCTGCGGTCGATGCTTTGATCAACTTCAGTCGCGATCCGATGCCGCAGGCGCCGGACGCCGATCTCTCCTACGGGCCGATGACGACGCCGCAGCAGAAACGTCAAGCGAACATCGCGATGACGATGTGGTTCTTGAATCGCGTGCTGCTTTCGCCCAATCCTCTGCTCGAGCGCATGACGTATTTCTGGTCGAATCACTTCACGAGCTCGGTCGACGGCGGCGTCACGCCGCAGATGCTCGTCAACCAGTACGCGCTCTTCCGCCGAAACGCGCTCGGTAATTTCAGCGACCTGACGCACCAAGTATCGCAGGACCCGGCGATGCTCTTCTATCTCAACGGCGCGCAGAACAACAAACGGCATCCAAACGAGAACTATGCGCGCGAACTGATGGAACTTTTTACGCTCGGCGTCGGCAACTACACCGAAGACGATGTCCGCGAGAGCGCGCGCTCGTTCACTGGTTGGACCGTGAACCGCAGCGACGACACAGCGCACTTCGTGCCGCGCCTGCACGACGACGGTCAAAAGACTTTTCTCGGCCAGACGGGCAACTTCACCGGCGACGACATCGTCGACATCCTGTTGCGCCAGCCCGTGGCCGCGCAGTTCGTCGCGCACAAGTTCCTCCGTCATTTCGTCTACGACGATCCGGAACCCGCGCTCGTCGCGGCGGCCGCGGATATCTTCCGTTCGAGCGGCTACAACGTGCGCGTTCTCATGAACGCGCTGCTTCGTTCGAACGTCTTCTATTCGGCGCGTGCCTACCGCGCGCTCATCAAGAGCCCGTTGGAGCTCGCCGTCGGATCCATGAAACTGGTCGGCGCGACCGAATTCACGCCGCGACTCGCGGGCGGCATCGTGGCCATGGGGCAGATCCCGATGCGTCCGCCGAACGTCGCCGGCTGGCCCGGCGGCGCGCAATGGATGAATCAGAGCACGGAGCTCGCGCGCCTGAATTTTGCGAATCAGTTGGTCTATGCCACGCCGCCCGCCGCCGGACAGGCTATGACCGCGGCCATGTCACCTGCCATGACGGCATCGCCCGCAAGCGGGCCGCCGGCCATGCCGGCAATGTCAACGCCGATGGAATGGATCGGCAACACGAGCATGACAGACCCCGGCGCGATCGCCGAGCGGATAATTTGGATCGCGCTGCAGGACGACGCGAATGCGTCACAGCGCAGCAGTATCCTGAGCTTCTTACAAACCGACGGTGTCGGTAATCTCGTGACGCTCAACGGCGAGAACCTTGACGAAAAAGTTCGCGGCGCGATGAGTCTAGCAATGGCGACCGCTCCTTACCAGCTGGCTTAGCGAGGAAACGGAAGACATGGCATCGCGACGGCAATTCATCGTCCAAAGCGTCGGTGCGTTCGCAGGTTTCCTCGCGATCGACTCGATCTTCGCCCGTGCTGCGAGAGCGGCCGGAACAGCCGCCATCGGCGGATCCGCCGCCGGACGCAGCCTCGTCGTGGTCAACTTGCAAGGCGGCAACGACGGACTGAACACGCTCATTCCGTTCTCCGACCCGAATTATTACAAGGTACGCCCGACCATCGGCGTCGCCCAAGAAGAGGTCGTCAAGCTCAACGGTGACCTCGGCCTCAACCCGAAGCTGGCGGATCTCAAGGAACTTTTCGACGCGCAGCGCGTCGCGATTCTGCAGGGCGTTCACTATCCGAACCCCATCCTGTCGCATTTCCGCTCCACCGAGATCTGGCAAACGGCCGCCCCGGATAAGTACGTCCCCGATGGTTGGGCTGGGCGCTATCTCGATGAAGCCGGCCTACCGGCCAACAATCTCTTCAAGGGCGTCGCCATCGGCCCGATCTTGCCGCAGCTGCTGATCGCCGCCAAGACCGACGTGCCCGCCATCGCCGACCTACGCGGTTTCGCGTTTCGGGGCAAGCGCGACGAGCAACGTCAGGCAGACAATATCCTCAATGGCGCGAGCGAGACGTACGCGTTTCAGAGCCCCTATCTCGCGCTCGTGCAAGGCGTGGAACACGACGCGCATGCCGCATCCATACAGCTCCCGCAGCTCATCGCAGGTTACAAGCCTGCGGTCGACTACCCGAAGACGCCGTTCAGCCAAGGCTTGAACTTGGTCTCGGCGATCGTCAATGCGGGTTTAGGCACAAAGGTCTTTTACGTCAGCTTGGGGTCGTTCGATACGCACGTCAATCAGCGGCAGCGCCAGGACACGTTGCTCGAACAGTTCGCCGGCGGGATAAAAGCATTCTACGCCGATCTGGCAGCGCACGGCGCAGATGATCGCGTGGTCACCATGACGTTCTCCGAATTCGGACGGCGCGTATCGGAGAACGCGAATCGCGGCACCGATCACGGCACGGCCGCGCCGATGTTCATCGTCGGCGGCGGTGTGAAAGGTGGTCTCTACGGCGACCATCCGAGCCTGACGGACCTCGACTTCGGCAACCTGAAGTGGCACACCGATTTCCGTTCGGTGTACGCGACGATACTCGAGCGGTGGCTCGGTGTGCCGTCGGCGCCTGTCTTGGGCAGCGGGTTCCCCACTCTCAACTTCGTCTGACCTTCCCTCCAGCCAAACCGAAAGGAAACGAGTATACCTATGGAACGTAGGAATTTTCTGGCTGCCGCAATGGGAGCAACGGCAGCATTGATTGGAACCACCGCCCTCGCCAATGCGGGACCGGTCGCCGGACCGCCTGGGCCGATCTCGACACCTATTCCGCCGGAGCCGCTTCCCCGGCCCACGCCGAGCCATCCAGCGGATTGGCGGCGCAACGAAAACAACAGCGAGAGGAACATCCGACGAGTGCGCCGCCACCTGGAGCACGTGATCGATGAGTTACAGCACGATCAGAACGACTACAATGGACACCGCGCGCAAGCCATGACGCTTCTTCAGCAAGCGCGCGAGCAGCTTCTCGAAGCCGAGCAATACGACAACGCGCATCCGAACACGAGTCCCACCGCGCGACCATTCTAAACGCCGATTGACCGATTAGAGAGGGGCCGACTCGCGTCGGCCCCTTCAGACATGCTTGGGCACATGGGCGAGCGTTGCTCGCCTTACTACGATTTTAGGGATGCGCTCGAACGCCAGGCTGTTTCGATGAGCGAATCAAGCATCGTCGCTGCGGCCGCGAGCTGATCGGACGTGAGCGATACGAGTTCCGCGCGAGTCGCAGGCGGACCGCTCCCATCCATGGCGCCGCGTTTTGCAAGGTCATAGAGCGGTACGACGCGCGCGTTTGTCTCGAGGATGTAGTGCTCGATGGCGGCGAGCGGCACGTCGGGTAAGACCTGCGACGGACCGACGAGCGGCGTGACCTGGTCCACCGTCACGTTGGCGTCGACGAAGCGACTTTCGTAATCCTCGTGAAATGTGTGGCTCTCCGAGTAGTTCTGCGGATTTGGATAGTCACCCCAGCCGTTGAAATGCACCGAGACGTGCAGCGGCTGGCTTCCGTCGCCGACGAAGTGCGAGAATATTCCGATGTCGTGGATCGTAAGCGAAGCCCGGCGCGCGCGTTCGTCGGCCGGCGCGACTCGCCAGAGTGCAAAATCGGCGCGAACCTGCTCGTAGCCCTCGAGGATCGCATATGGAAGGAAGCCGACGGAGTACGCGTCGGTAGGCTTCGGGGCGGACCACAGCGCCTTTATGTAAGAATCTCGAGTCTCGGGCAGCGCGGTGAGCGAGAGCGCGCCGCCCACCATGCCGTTGTCGTCGACGTCGAGATAATGATCCGTGCTCCACTCCCGCGCCCATGCGTGATCCACATCGGTACCGATCTTCAGCCGATCCTCCTCGGCCTGAAGGTAGATGATCTCGTTCTTCGCATCGTCGCTGCGAAGAAACGCAGGCACGTCAGCTGGAAGGTGCGCCATCGCGGCCTGCCCGATCATGGTGTGGCCTTTCAAACCCCACGCCTGAGCCGGCGCGTGCGCGAAGAGAATGATTGCGCCTGCCATGATCGCGCCGCCGCACTTCGCGATCTTCACAGGTCGCAAGACCCATTCGGATTGTTCATGCGGCGGCGTTCGTCGCCAAAACGCATGAAACCCGCGCGCCGGCGAGTTTCATGGAGTAACGGATGATGAAGCGGCGGTTTAGTCTTCGTCTTCGGAGATGACTTCGTTCGCGGGCACGCCGCGCATCGGATTGTTGGGGCAGCGGCGGCACGCGTATGCCGCAAGGTGGCGGAAGACGGGGCGGCTCACTTCGCGGCGCGCCGTGAGACGAAAGCGCGTATACGCATCATCGAATGCGGCTTCAGTTCCTCCGCTCTCGCCGTCGAAGAGATCGCGGGTGAAATGTTCGCAGCAGGCCGAGCACATCGAATCGGTCTTGAAGAGCGGGCACCGCATCTCCGATTCGCCGTGATCGCCGAAGCGATTCCAGGCATCGGACGTCGGTTTCGACCGGTCGTTCAACAGCGAGTGGATGAGCTTGTCTACCGCGTCTTGCATGGCATTACGACTGGCGCGGAAGTGTTTTTGTGACGCGTCGGAAAAACACTCGCTATGGCAGACGACCGGCGCTTCGTTGTGGGCCAACTAGCCGGTCCGGGAACGTACCGCTGTACCGCCTGCGCTCGTGAGCACGAGGAGTTCGCTCTGTCGTTCGAAATCGAAGCGTGCGAATGCGGGAACATCGCGTTCGATAGGATCGACTAGATGCTCGCAAACCCATACGAATGGCGGATCCGCGACAAAGGCAGTGGGCCTGCGATACTGCTCCTTCATGCATTTCCATATGACGGTCGCATGTGGGATGGACAGGCCGACGTGTTAGCCGCGTCACACCGCGTCCTCGTCCCCGACATGCCAGGTTTCGGAGGTGCCGCAGCATGGCCCGCGACGCCGCCGCACGTCGATGCGTGGGCGGCCGACCTGCTCTCGGGCCTCGGGAGGTTGGGGGTGACCAAGGCAATCGTGGCGGGCTGTTCGCTGGGAGGTTATCTCGCCTTTGCCCTGATGCGCGCCGCGCCAGACTTCTTGCAGGGTTTGGCTCTCGTCGATTCGCGCTCGATTCCCGATTCAAAGGATAGAAGAACCGCGCGGCTCGAGGACGCCGAGCGCATCATACGAGAAGGGCGCTCGTTCTTCATAGAACGCACGCGCCGGCCGCTCGATGAAGAGCTGTCAGCATACCCCGCGGCGCGTGCCTCGGCCGAAAAGATGTTGGCCGACGCATCAAGCGGCGGGCTCGCCGATGCGCTCGTCGCGCTTGCCACGCGCCCGGATTCTACGCCCCAACTCGCGTCGATCAAGGTGCCGGCTGTCGTCATGCGCGGCGTGAACGATCCGATTCTCGGGCGCGACGAGGCGGTCGGACTAGCGGCCGCCGTAGCCGGAGCGGTCTACGTCGAATTCGAAGGCGCCGGCCATATCCCCACGTTCCAGCGGCCGGACCAAGTGACCGCGGCACTCCTCGCTCTCGCCGCTCGCTGCGGATCCTAGTCCGCGGGTCGTTCGATGACGCCGTCTTTGTACGTCCACGGCATGTCTTCAGGCGAGGAATATTTCTCCCAGCCGGTCGTCCTGTGGCCGCCGAACGTCGCGAGGATGCGAACGGCTGCGGCAGCTTTGCCTTCGCCGAAT
Source organism: Candidatus Eremiobacteraceae bacterium (assembly GCA_035295225.1). Taxonomy (NCBI): domain Bacteria; kingdom Bacillati; phylum Vulcanimicrobiota; class Vulcanimicrobiia; order Candidatus Eremiobacterales; family Candidatus Eremiobacteraceae; species Candidatus Eremiobacteraceae bacterium. Next base: position 34,935 of record DATGJI010000047.1, read on the forward strand.
CCCGGCAGCGCCAGAAATCGCCCGTAGAGTTCTTCCGCCTTCGTGATGCCCGTCCACACGCGCTCACCGCGATTGTCATACTCGTCGGCGATGACGCCGCAGAGTTTTTGCACGCGTTTCGCCATCATGCTTGGAAATCGATGTATCGCGGACTCTTCGCGAAACACTTTTTCGAGCGCCTCGGGTTTCATCAGCGAGATCTTGCGAGCATCGAGATGGCCGATCCGCTTCTGCAGCTCGTAAGGCCCGATCATGGCCTTTGCGGAGTGGACCTGTTGTTCGAGGCAGAGGCCGATCAAAAGTGCGGTCCCACTTTTTTCGAGCAGCTCATTGCCGTGATCGTGTTTTGTAAAGGGATACGCTTGCTTGCCCATCGCAGATCGTCTTTGCGACGCTAACCCGCACGACCCTTTCAAGCTTTGTCCAGGCGCGGGTTTTCACAATGAATTCAGTACGCGACCGTACCATCGCACCATGTACAAGGCGAGATTTGCCGCAGCGCTTCTGGCGGTGATCGCGGCGGCCGGTTGCACACCGGGCTCGGCCACCGGCGGATCCGGCGGCGGCGTCGCGCTCGGTGCGGTCATCATACACATCAGCTTATTGAATTTCGCTCCGCATGGATCGCAATACGGCATCGTCGCCGGCTATAGTCCGAATCCGCTGATCGTCTCCGTGGGCTCTACGGTGCAGTTCGTCAACGATGACAACTTCACGCACACGGCGTCGAGCGTTGGGCAGAGCGGCTTTCCCCCCGGCAATCCGCTCAACCAGCAGGCGCTGAACCAAAGCGGTACCGATCTCGGGCAATTGAAGTGGTCCTCGGGCGCGCTTGCCGGCGGAACGCCGTCGCAAGTCTTCACGGCAAGCGTCCCCGGCACATACTATTTCGGCTGCTATTTCCATTACCCCGAGCCTATGCGCGGCGTCATCATCGTCCAGTGAACGCACGCATCATAGTCGGCGCGACCGTACTTGCGGCAGTCGTCCTGGCGGCTTGTCGGCTTCCGGCTTCGGCCGTACCCATTTTTGCTGAACGCTACGGTTTCTCGTGCGCGCAGTGCCACACGGCGGTGCCGGACCTCAACGCGTTCGGCAACGCGTTTCGGAAAGCCGGCTTTCGTCTGCCGAAGGCGACGACACACCACGAGTTCCCCTTTGCGCTTCGCTTTCAGAACACGTGGACAAAAGATCTTCTCCCGTCGCAATCGCGACGCTTCAATAATCTGGCGGTGTTGATCAGCACGGCAAATTTCGGTCGAAACGATGAGTACTCGTATTTCGCCCGCTATCTTTTTGGCAGCCAGGGAGCCGCCGGAAGTCTGTTCTTCGCATTTGGTCAGCACGTCGACGATCAAGGCAGAACGGTGCGCTTGGGCCTCTACGATCTCGGCACCATCGTCCAAGCGACGCAGCGCAACGATACGATCACCGCTCCGCTCGCATATACGGAATCGGTGGGCCACAGCGCCGCCAACTTCACGACGCCGCGGCTGGGCGCGATGTTCGGAGAGCTCAACAAGCACGAAGACGTCGAACTTTCCATATCGTTCGACGAATACCACGGGGCCGCGTACGGCGCGCCCGCACCGCCCTCCGATCTTGCGCAATCGTTCGCAAAGCCCGAGCTATTCGGGACCGCCACGCTCCAGCTCGACCCTGCCCTCAGGCTGGGCGTGCTTGGCATGCTTGGCGACCGCGGCTTCACATCGCGAAGCACCGGCAACACGTACCAGGACGGTTACGGCCGGGAAGGCGTCCAGGCTGATTGGACATCCGATCGATGGGATCTCACCGCCCAGCAGCTCTGGGGCCGGGACGCGAATTCTGACGGCTTCGGTTCCGTCACCGGATTTAGCGGCGGCTTCCTCGATTTGAAGTACCGCCCGACCCGCAACTCCTATCTCGCCGTCCGCTACGACGCGGCTGCCAATCCATACGCGTCGCGCCAGCTCGACTTCTACGGCGCGGCCGCTCCGACCGAACATTCGAGGGTGGTCATTGAACTGGTGCGCTTCATCGACCGTCCCGGGGCCATCTCCGTCGAGTCCGCGCAGCTCCTCTTCGCGGTCCCATTCGTGAAGCGGTAACCGCCCCCCGACCGGCAAATAATTCGTCGGACGATTCGACCGATCCGACGAAAGGATTATCCCTCCATGTTTTCCGTCGCGCTCGCGGTCCTTTTGGCCGTCGGCAGTACTTCGGCGATTTTGGCTGACGCAAGCCCGGTGCCGGCAGCGACCGCGGCACCGGCAGCTGCGGCTACCGCCGCACCCGGACCGCTGCGAGAGATCGTGTACAAGATCGCGGAGTCGGATACCGCGCGCGGCACGGCGAGTGATTACGGCGGCACGGATACCGGGTCGAGCAGCGGTTGGGATGAGGGAAAGCTGACCGTCGACGTCCTCCAAGTGTTGAGCGGCGACATCCTCGCCGTGCGCGCATCCGAGGCCTGGAATTCTCTTGGCGGCAAACCATATTCCGCGGTCGGCTACGTCGCACCCGATGGAACGTTGAGCATCGTGTCCGGCACGTACAGCGTTGCGATGACGGCGGTCCTGCCGTACGTGGCCTCTGGTTTTGTCACCGCGCACGACATGACGGTCGGCACGAATTGGACGCTTACGAGCGACGCCGACAAGACGCACTACATGCATCACTTCGCGATCACGAAGATCAACGGAGCCGATGTGACGATCTCCGTCGACGCCACGATGACTAGCTCCGGCATGGGGATGTTCCCGACGACCGAAACCGATACGATCATCTATCGTCCGGGGCGGCTCGTGCCCATCTCTGGCGACATGACGACGAGAGTCAGAAGCTCGAACGGCACCGCGGATCAGACGGTGACGCATAACTTCCATTTCGAACGCATCAGCGATACGAAGGATCCGTAAGTCTTGGGCACAAGGAGGTTTGTCATGTTCCTCGCTGTTGTCGCTGCGCTCGCGATGTCCGGCGCAGCAGCCGCGCCGCCAGCGTCGGCCGCCGGCGGCCAGATTTCCCCGGCCACGCCGCTTCGCGAAGTCGTCTATAAAGTCTCGTACACGCGCCGGCTGGAGGTCTCGGGCGAGACCTATGGCGGGCAGATCCTAAATCCTATCAACAATGCAGCGGTGCAAGCGCCGGCGTTCAACGAGTCCAACAACAATGCAACCGACAGCGGAACGGTGACGGTCGACATCATGCAGATCAGCGATAATGCGCTCGGCATGCGAGTCTCCGAACGCTGGACCGGTTCAACGCCGTCGGGCACGTATCTCGGCAACGTCGCGTCCGATGGGTCGGTGAACTTCAACAACGGTCAGATGAACGAATGCACGCGTTCCATCTTGGAATACTTCGGCACCGATGTCATGGCGGGGCAGCCTGCGAACTCCGGCGTGGCCTGGTCGCGCGCGGCGAAGGGACAGGCCGCCGACGTCGTGACGACCTACTCGGTCGGCGACATAGTCGGTGCGATCGCCAACATCCACGAGCTAAGCACGGTGACGAGCAAGAGCGTGGCGGCGATCGACACAACCATCACGACGGACGTGCAATATAAGCCCGCGGTACTCGTGCCGGTCTCCGGCAAGGTCGTCTTGCACGCGAGAAGCTCCGGTGCATCGTCCGTGACCAACGTGACGACCGTCGCGAATTTCCAGCGCGTCTCCGACTCGCGCGACCCGTCTCCATGAGCGCTCGGGCCACATCGCCGGCGCTTTGCGCCGCCGCGTTCGCGGCGGCGCTCACATGCTGCGGGCTTCTGACGGACGAGCGTCCGGCAGGCGCCGCGACCGCGCCGGCTGGTCAGAGCGCAGCGCTTCGTGAAGTCGTGTTCGATGTCTCCTACGCCCGCAGTGTCGGCGGAGCGGAGACGACGGGGAGCCGCGACCACGGTACCGTGACCGTCGACGTTATGGCCGTGCGCAACAACGCCCTCGGCGTAAAGATAACTCAGCGCTGGACCCGGAACCCCACGGCGTTAGTCGCGCTCGGCACGATCGAACCCGCCGGACAACTCGACTTCGCGCCCGGCGCGTTGAGCGACGCGGCGGTGCAGCTTCTGCCGTTTTTCGCGCCCCTGTTCGCGCCGCAGACTCTCGGATCTGTCGGCGTAGCATGGACGGTGACCGAGCACAGGCCGCCGCTCGACGCGCGTACGCGATATGCCGTGACTGGGATACAAGGCATGGCGGTCACGATTAAGATCGTCCAGTCGATCTCGATCTCGGATGCGACGCACGCGCGCATCTCGGCAAGCGGCGCCGTTGTCTACGAGCCGCATCTGCTCGTGCCGCTCTCGGGCGATATCACACGCAAATTGACGGCGACCGTAGGCACCCCGGCCAAGACGATCACCCTGCAGCTGCATTTCGCCCGTTCGTCGGATACCCGCGAACCATAGAATCGGTGTAGACGGGACCTTTACGGTCCCGCCCTAGACGGCGATGGCGTTGGCGAGAATCGTCAGCGACCGGTCGTACCGGTAGACGACGCCCATGTGCCCGTCGTCGTACTCTTCGTGGATGTACGGCACGCCGATCGCATCGAAGCGTTTGCACATCATGCGCGCGCCCAGTTGAAGATTCCATTCGTCCCTGAGACCGGCATCTAGGAAGATCGCCTTCATCGAACGCAGCGCATCGGCATGCTGGGGCGCCATACGTATCGGATCGTTTTCAAGCCAGCGCGCCCAGACGTCGGCTCGAATTTCGCCGGTGGCCTCGTCGACCGGCAGATCGAATCCGTAGGGCGATGCGGGGTTCGGAGAGTAGCAGGCGGCCATCGCCAGCATCATCAGTATGATCGTGGTATCGTGCGGTTTCTTGGGCAGCGCTTCGAACGCCGCGAGAAAACCCGCTACGCCCCCGTGCTTTTCGAGTTGCATCACGAGCTTCGGAAAATCGGCGAGAAAGCAGTACTCCCAATAGCAGTCGCCCGAGTGCGATCCAAAAGCTCCGAACACATCGGGGTGGCGCATCGCCAGACGCATCGCGCCGTAGCCCCCGCTCGATTTGCCGGTCACGGCGCGATGATCGCGGCTCCGCAACGTGCGCAGTTGTTCATCCACGAATTGCACGAGTTCGTCGATGATGTAGGTTTCGTATTTCCCGACCGCGGAGGAGTTCAGGTATTGGCTTCCGCCGAGCTTCGTGAAGCAGTCGGGCATCACGACGATCGAAGGCGGCATCGCACCGCTTGCGATCAACCGGTCGAGCCGCTGGTCCATGGACTCGGCGAATGCGTCCGCGTTCAACAGCAAACGCCCGAACCCGGTATAGCCGGACAAGAAATAGATGACGGGGTAGGACTTGCCGTCCGTCTCGTAGCCGGCCGGCAGATAGCAGTAAAGATCGCGTTCGAACGGATCGCCGAGCGCGTTGTCACGCAGCGCAGCCGAGTTATGGCGAAATAATTTGACTTGACCGCGGCGTAGCATCGGCGAGCTCTCCTCGTGCGGTTGGATATCGCCGCACGATTATGCCTTAGGCCGTCAGTCGCCTTGCATCGCGCGCAATTGCTGCAAATAGGAGACGCTGATCGTGCGCTGATTGATGCCGCTCATCACGGGCGTCGCGCCGCGCATGTAGCGGATCAATCTCCGGTTCAACCAGCCCGGAACGTCGTTGGCGTGGAACCAACGCGTGCCGTTGGCACAGCCGACGATCAGACCGATCATCGCGCCGACGATCATGCTCTGCGCGAAGAACAAGTCCACGCGCGCGTAGTGCGCCGTTCCTACCACGAAATAGGGAAACGCGCCTATGAATAGACCTATGGCGCCGCCGAGGATCGACAGCGCCACGGATACGAAAAGCACGAAGAGGCCGTGAAGTCCCGGCACCTGCTTGAATCGATCGATCGTCGCGCGGCTGGGCGCGGGGCCTTCGTACAAGCAGCGCCTCCTCTCGTGGTCCGGCTCAGCCGCTGTTGTGCAGCGAGCGGACGAACTCTGCACCGATCTTATACTGCGCCGCGTCTGCGTCCGCACCCGAGCGAGTCGCGTTGCGATGATACTTGCGCAGCATGGTCATCCCCAGATTGACGGGATCCGGCGGCGGCGGCGCCAGTGCCGTGTGTCGCGCCCAAAATATTCCGATCACAAAACCAATGGCGATACCCGTCAGCTGCGCGACGACGTAGCGGCCGTCGCCGGCAGTGGGGTCGACGGCGTTCGTATACGAAAACGCGCCCGCCATCGCGCCAAGCATCGTCCCCACGACAAGCGACAGACCGAACGGCGCCGCGATTTGCAGCCACCGCAGTGATCCTGCAATTCTCAGATCGTCCGCCGTCGACGCGATTTCCACGCTCTTACTCATGTCCGATGTGCCCCCAACCCGCGCTTAAGATGTCATCCATATGTATCGGCCGCAGCGCCTTCCGTTACCCTCCGTCGCGCGGCCGATGTGACAATCCGCACAAGCGGAGGAGCACGACAGTCACCGCGGAAACTCGGGTTCATATGATGCAGCGCGAACGGATGGTCTCACACTTCCTGGACCTCGTCCAGATCGATAGCCAGTCTAAGCACGAGCGAGGCGTCGCCGATCGCCTCGTGCCCGAATTGCGCGACCTCGGCTGCGATGTGCGCATCGACGATGCCGGATCCTCCGTCGGTGCAGATGTCGGGAACGTCATCGCGCGCATGGCCGCCATCGCGCCGGATGCGCCGCCGATCCTCCTGTCCGCGCATATGGACACGGTGCCGCCAGGAAACGGCGTCAAACCGGTGCGCATGGCCGACCGCGTGCGGTCGGACGGTTCCACGATTTTGGGCGGCGACGACAAGTCGGGGGTCGCCGTGATCATGGAGGTCTTGCGCACGCTGAAAGAGCGCTCGATACCTCATGGCGAGATCGAGGTGGTCTTCAGCATCTGCGAAGAGATCGGGTTACTCGGCGCAAAGCAACTCGAGGTCGGATCGCTGCGCTCGAAGCGTGCGCTCGTCCTGGATTCAGCTCATGCGACGGTCTGCGTCACTCGGGCGCCGTCTGCCGACCGATTCGAATTCACCGTGCACGGCCTCGCAGCGCATGCCGGCGTCGCGCCCGAGACCGGCATCTCGGCCGTACGCGTGGCTGCGCAGGCGATCGCGGCGATGCCGCTTGGGCGCATCGATCCGCAGACCACGAGCAACGTCGTCATCGCGAGCGGCGGAAGCGCGACGAACGTCGTGCCCGATCTCTGTCTCGTGCGCGGCGAGGCGCGCTCCCTCGACGACGCCGCGCTCGACCGCACAACCGCCGCCATCCGGCGCTGCTTCCAAGATGCCGCCGCGGCCGCCACGGCAACGGTGGCAGGTGCGCTGCATCGCGCTTGGGTCGAGGAACGCTGCGAGCGCGAGTACGAGAGCATGAACGTGCCGGACGCGGCGCCTATCGTCCAGTCGTTGCTCGCCGCAGCAACGGCGGTCGGCGCAGACGTGAGCACGGCATCCATCGGCGGCGGCAGCGATTCGAATGTGTTCAATCGCCGCGGCATCGAATCCGTGAACTTCGGAACCGGGATGCGCGCGATCCATACGCTTGACGAATGGCTTGATCTCGAGGACTTCTACCGCTGCGCTGACGTCGTTTTCGAGTTCGTTCGCGCGCAAGCCGCGTGATGCGTCGAGCCGGCGGTCGATCGGTCAACGCAGGCTGACGCATGGCCACCTATAGACCTTCCTTTGGATATGGCGGCACGCCCGTGGTGTTCGCGATCCTGGCGGTTTTCGCGGCCGTCTTCTTGCTCGCGTTCGCCGGCCTCGGAGCGGCGTTCGTCCTTCAATTAGGATGGCTGCCGAATGACGCCTGGTTCTTGTCCGGACAATTGTGGCGGCCGTTCACATTCCCGTTCGTGCATCTCTCTTTAATCCCGGTTTTGTTTGACGGAATCGTCTTGTATTTCTTCGGCGGGTCGTTGGAGCGCGCGTGGGGCGGCTGGCGATTCGCCTTCTTCTTCTTCGCATCGGGGATCGTCGCTGGACTGATCATGATGGCGCTGAGCCCGTGGCTCGGCGTGCCCGTGATGATCGGCATGGTCGGCAGTTTTGTGGCGGTGGTCGTGGCCTTCGCGGCCCTCAATCCATATGCGACCGTCTATCTATACTTCTTCCCGCTGCAGGCTCGCTGGCTCGCGGCATTCGTCATCATTTGGGAATTCTTCGGGAACTACGGGCGCTACGGCAGCATCCCGTCTGCGGCAGCCGTCGTCGGCGGCGTATCGCTCTTCGCGTGGGCGTTCACGGTGTTTCGCCCGCGTCTGAGCGGCGTGGATTTCCGCGGCTCAAATCTGCGCGAGCGTTACGACAAGTGGCAGCAGCGTCGCCGAATGCGATCGTGGCAGCGGCGAGTCGGGCGGATCGACAAGCCGGAAGACCTTTTCAAGCGCTGACAACTAATTCTGCTTGACTTGCCCGTCACTTAGTAACTATAGTATGTAAGCATGCCTAAATTAGCAGAACAGTCGGCCTTAATCTTAATTAAAAGCGCCCCGTTAAAGAATAGCGGCCCTCTTTATATGCAGGTCGCGGATGCGATCGGCCTGCTCATCGCAGAAGGCGGTCTGCAGCGCGGCTCTGTTATGCCTCGCGTGCGAGACCTCGCCGAAGAGCTTAAGGTCAGCATCGTCACTGCTGCCCATGCGTATCGTGTGCTCGGCGAGCGCGGCCTGCTCGCGGGCAGGCCGGGCGTGGGGACGTTTGTGGCGGAGTTACCGCCGCGACCCGCCGATACTCCCCACCCGGACGCGCGAGCCCTCGCATGGCAAGACGGCTACATCCGGCCGCGAGCGCAGACGAATCTCTCGTTCATCTATCGCCTGCCCCCGGCTTGCGGCCACGCACAGTTCGCGTTTTTCAGCGTGCCGTCGTACGGCGGCGAAATGCTGGCGCCGTCGCGCCGCGCCATGCGTCGAATCGCGCTCGACTCGGAGTTCAGCACCGTTCACCCCACGGACACGCAAGGCGCGCCCGATCTTCGGGCCGCCATCGCGGCGCACATGTGTGACGAGGGCATCGAAGTCGGCGCGGATCGCGTCCTTGTCACCAACAGCTACGAAGAGACGCTCGTACTGGCGCTGCTCGCGTTCTGCAACGAAGGCGACGCAGTGGCCATGGAAGACCCGAATCAATTCTGCCTCGTCGACGCGGTCCGGCTTCGAAATCTCCGGATGATCGGCATTCCCATGGACGATAAGGGCATGCGCACCGACATACTCGAAGCGGCTGCCGCGCGCGAGCCCATCCGTCTCGTCGTCACCACGCCGCGCGCGCATAATCCCACCGGGCTCGAGATGCACCCCGCGCGCCGGCAGCATCTCATGGACCTAGCCGCTCGCCACAACTGGCTCGTCTTCGAGTGCGACCCCTTCGCGCCGCTCACGTACCGTGGAAAACCGCAGATGCCGCTGTACACCACGGACCGTGACGGCCGCGTGATCTATGCTCGCCCCGTTTCTCGTGGTCTTCTCATGAACATGGGCGCCACGCTCGCTACCGGGCGCGTGCTTGAACAGCTTATCCAGGCGAAGGACGTCATCGATCGCGGCTCCGATGTTTTCTTGCAGCTCGTGTTGCGCCGCCTGTTCGAGGCAGGCTCCATCGCGCGCCAGGATCTGCAGATGCGGCGCCAGTGGGCGGATCAACTGACTGCGTTGCTCGGCGCGCTCGAGCGCAACATGCCGCACGCTGTGCGATGGACGCGTCCGCGCGCAGGCGGTGCGGTCTGGGTGACCATGCCCGAAGGCTGCTCTGGCGATGCATTGCTCGTTCGCGCGCTGGAAAAGGACATATCGTTCATTCCTGGCCGGGCTTTCTCGGTGAACGACCGGCATGAGCGCTCGTTCCGTCTCGCCATCGGGTCGCTGACGCCGGCGCAGATCATGGAAGGCATCAAGCGGCTCGGTGCGATCACGTCTGTCTACGTGAATGAAGCCGCGCGCGGGCGCGTGCGCTCTCCCGTCTCAAAGGTCTCGTGACCTTGCGCGGGTACCGCGCAAGACCCGCCGCTTGGTGGTGGATCACGGCGCTCGCGGCCGTGATCTTCTTCTATCTCGCCACGAGCAACGCGGTCTACGACCTCACCTCGCCGGCCGGCCTTGATTTTCACGTCGTGCTCCGCAAGGCATACAGCGTCATCGCGTTCGGGGTGATCGGTTACTGCGCAGCGCGAGCCTCTCGAGCCGGCGCCTCATCTCCGGCTGCGTGGCAGGTCGGCTTGTGGGTCGCCGCGTTCAGCCTCGCAATCGAGATCGCGCAGGCTCTCACTCCGCCGCCGGAAGGGCTATTTTCAAACGCACTCGATGTCGCGTGCGGTTTTGCCGGGGGCTGGCTCGGCGCGCTCTTCGTGCGGCGTTAGCCGTATATCGCCGGCTATTTCGTGGTTTTTACGACGTCGTCCAATTTTGCGCGGTCGAGACGGACGACGCGCCCGCGCCGCAACTCAATCGCACCAAGATCCTCGAGGTGCGAAAGCGCCCGGCTGCCCATGTCGCGGACGGTGCCCACACGAGCGGCAAGGTCCGACTGTGTGATGCGCTCTACACCGCCGACACCGCGCGCCATGCCTTCGTCGGGTGACGCGTAGTCCAAGAGAACGCGCGCAATTCTTGTCAACACGCGCCCGAACGCGAGATTTCCGGCGGCACCCGACAAGCGACGTTGGCGCTGCGCAAAAAAGCGCGCGCAGCCGGCGGCAGCCTCGGGACTGCGCTGGAGCAGTTGCCGTACGAACGTGGCCGGAAGTTCGACCGTGTCCACATCGCCGCGAGCGATGACCGTGACCTCCGCAGTGCCTTCGTCGAAGACCGCCGCTTCGTTGAACATCGAGCACGGCGAGACGTCGTAGAGCACGATCTCGCGGTCTTCGTCGGTCGCGCGCGTGACTTCCACGATGCCGCGGCGCACGATGCCGAGTTCTGCCCAATTCGTGCCTTCCGCGACGATCACCATACGGTCGTGATACGTGCGCTCCTTGGCGACGCGGTCGATCTCTCGCAGCAGATCCTTCGGCACGTTGCGGAACATCGTGCAGCGGCGTAGAAATGCGACGCGCGGGGCGTCGCCCGTGACGGACGGGTCGGGCAAGCGCGTGATGCGAGCGATCCAGCGGCCGTCGCCCTGATTGCGGACATCCCATAGCGTGATGCCGCTGCGCTCGGATTCAACCGATGCGCGCAGCGCCTTGGGCTCGTGATCGTTGATGAATTCGACGAATTGGCCGGCGGCCAGCTTGTCGAACGACGCCAGCATACGGTCGTGCCGTTCCCATGTAGGGAACTGACGCAGATCAACCCGTTCGACAGGTTCGGACGAAGTCGTGTTTCCCGCCATCAGCGTTGACGCGTTTCGTAGTGCGGCCGCCTATTCCTCGCCGCAGGTCGGCCCCGGCATATCCACCCAGCGCTCGACCGTCGACAAATGCGAATCTAGGCCGGCCGCGAATCCTACGCGACGATGATTTCTAAACGTATCGGGCTCTGCATTCAAAGACGACGAAACCGGGTCACGCGTAACGAGACCTCATACGGCCGGACAAGTACCTCAAACAGTTCGTGTGCGTGAAAGGAAAGTCGTGACGACCTTCGTGTCGCGTATCACGGCGCCGTCGAACGTGCGATGAAAACGGCATGAGGAGCGAACTATCGAGGGGGCATCGGCCGTTATATACATCGAAGGAATCATCGCCGTGAAGAAACCGCCCCTCGCTCGCCTGGCCGCCGCGGTCGCGGGCGCCGCCGTTCTCGTGGTCCTCGCCGTCGGCGGCGGCGCGGGGTTCGCCGCGTCGTCTTCGTCGCCTGACGAATCGACCAAAAGCATCATCGACTTGATCATGCACAAGAATTCCGGTCTCAATTCATATCAGGCGCACGCGGTCTTGGATGTACGTCAATTGAATTTCCCGTGGCTGCACCCGGTGCTCGAAGGCACCGAGTACTACGGCCAGCCGGGTTTCACCGAACTCGATTTCCCTCACACGCCTTCGTACTTAAAGGGAATCACGAAAGTCGAAGGCACCGTTCTCTCTGCGCCGCGCTGGGAGCACTGTTACAACATCACGATTTCGACGCTGCCGGAGGCATATGTGCTGCACATGGTGCCGAAAATAAACGGTGAAGTCTCAACCGTCGACGTGACGGTAGGACGCTCCGACGGTCAGCTGCAGCGCTTCGACTGGTACTATCACGACAGCGATGACCACATCTCGCTCGTGCAGTATTACGGAACCGTGTACGGATACAGCGTCGTACAATCGCAGAGCTCGCAGATCACGCGCCACCACATCCACGCGGTCGGGCAGGCGACGTTCAGCGATTTCCAGTTCAACGTGCCGGTGCCGACGCCGACCCCGACGCCGTCAAACCCGCTGCACCAGTGCGATAACTGATGATCTAACCAAACTGTAGGGCGGACGTTTATCGTCCGGCGGCGGACCGTTAAGTTCCGCCCTACAGTTTGGTTAGATCGACCAATCCCACGGGTTCCACCACGGCGATCCGACGTGGCTCGGGTGGTAGCCCGTGAAATCGGAGTTGGCTATCGTTATGTATCGTTCAAACCACAAGAAGATCACGGGCACCTGATCCGCGAGCCGATCTTGCACGATAGCGTACTGCGCTTTGCGCACGGCCGGATCGTTCGACGTCAGCGCGATGTGCTCGGCAGTCTCGAGCTGCGGATCGCAGATACCATACACGTTCCAGCCGTTCGGCGGTTGGTTGTGGCACCCCCACAACACGTAGTCATCCGGGTCCGACCCGTTGCCCCAGCTCTCCACGATCGCATCGAATTTACCCGACTGCTCGATGCCGCCTTCGGTGGCCGGGGCGTAAAGAAGATCTGAGGGAAAGTCTTTTATCTCGACGTCCACGCCGACGTCGCGCCATTCGCGCTGCACAACCTCTTGGGTGGCGGTAAGCGTCGCGGATCCCGTATAGCCCGACATCACGAGCAAGAGCGGCTGGCCGTTCTTGCGGCGGATACCGTCGGGACCTGGCACCCAACCTGCCGCATCCAACAATGCGCGAGCCCGCGCCGGGTCAAAGTCATACTTCGGAACCGACGGATTGTAGGCCCATAAGAATGGGGGCTGATCGGAATCAGCCGCGATGTTGACGCCGTGTGTGATCTTCGAGATCAAGTCGGCTTTGTTTGTCGCATACGCGAGCGCGCGGCGCACGCGCACGTCATCGAGCGGCGGATGCGACGCGTTGAACCCGATGTCGCCGAAACGCGTGAAAGCGGTCGCGTAGATCTTCGTGCCGGGGATACCGGTCAAGCTCGGCATCTGCGCTTCGGAGGCGCGATAATAGACATCGATCTCGTGCGTCTTGATCTGCGTGAGCAGCGTGTTGTCGCTCGGCACGATGTGGTATTCGATCTCGCGCAGTCTCGGGGGGCCTCCGAAATAAAGCGGGTTGGCGACGAGCTTGACTTCGACGTCCTTCTCGTATGACACGACCTTGAACGGTCCCGTGCCGATCGGATGGTTGTTGAAGTCCGCCCGATTGAGGTCGGGCAATCCGGCGAGCAGGTGTTTGGGAAGGATGCAGAACGAAGTGCTCGACACCGCAAAGAACACGCGCACGAACGGCGCATACGGCTTCGCCAAGTGGACGACGATCGTATATTTGTCGGGTTCATCGATCTTGCTGACCAACTCGTATCCGGCGCGCGTCACCACGATGTTCTTGCGGTTCATGACGGTCTGAAAGGTGAAAAGGACGTCGTCCGCGTTGAACGGCGCGCCGTCTTGCCACTTCACGCCATGGTGGAGATGGTACGTGATCACGAGGCCGTCGCGGCTGATTCCGCCGTTGGCCAGTGACGGCACTTCGGTCGCGAGGTCAGGAACTAGCTCGCTCTTGTCGTTGACCCTGAGGAGAAAGCTCGCCCATAACATGCCGAGATCCGTGTCGATGGCTTGCGTGCCGATGAGGAGATTCAAGTTGTCGGGCACGAGACGCGAGCCGATGCGCAGAACGCCTGGATGTGTCCATTCGTGGACGCCGCCGAGCGACGCCCCGCTGTGCAGCGACGGGGTCACGCGAGTGCAGCCCGCGACAGAACCGCTCAACGCGAGCAGCGCCGAAAGAAATGCCGCGATTCGAACGCTCAAATGAGGTTCTCCATCGGTCGCGTCTTCGCAGGACGCAGTACAACCCCGAATCTATTCGGAACGCAATCGGTTTGCTCCCGTACGAAGATGCGCGTCGCTTATTGACGAACCCACGGCATCACGGTACGATTGCCGCAGTCGCCGAGTCCGTCTCGCTGGCGACATTCGGTATTTTCTTCGATAGAACGAGAGGGTCTGCTGATGTCGGTCAACGTCCTTGGGCGCGTTGTCGCTTCACTCATCGTCGCAGGTCTCTGTCTGAGCGGCGCTGCGATCGCCGGCACCACAGGCGGTATTTCCGGACACGTCGCGGACGCAAGCGGCGCGCCGATAGCAAACGCGAAGATATCGGTCTCAGCGCCGTCGCAATCGGCGGCCGGCACGAGCGATGCGCGCGGTTTCTTCTCGGTCTTGGCCCTCACGCCTGACACCTACACGGTGACGGCCACGAAAGACGGTTACGACACCACGCAAGTAGCCGGAATAACCGTGCAAGCGGATCAGACTTCCACCGTCGCGGTCACGATGCGGCCTACCATCAAGGTGCTGACGACCGTGACCTCCACCGCCACGGCCGGCGTCGTGTCAAAATCGGTCACGGGAGATCTCTACGCGGTCAGCGCCAGCGCGGTGAATCGCTATCAGGGCTCTGCCGGCGGCGCCGAGACGTTGTACAGTCAGAACGGCGTCGTCGGATCGTTGCCGGGCGTCGTGCGCTCGATCGGCGGCGGCGGCGGCTACGGCGGTAACGGCAGCTTGAGCATACGCGGCGGATCAAACGATCAGATCGGTTTCGAACTCGAAGGCATTCCATTGAACCGCGGCTTCGACTCCGCGAACGCCACGTCGTTCGTCACGAACGGACTTTCCAGTCTCGAAGTCTATACCGGCGGTGCCCCCGCCGATTCCGGCCGTTCTATGGCCGGCTATATCAATGAAGTGATGCGTCGCGGAACGTATCCGGGCGGCGGCGACCTCACGCTCGTCGCCGGCGCGCCAACGTACAATCACACGATGCAGGCCGATCTGTACGGCGCGTCGCCCGATCGCAAGTTCAGCTACTACGTCTCCGAACTGGCGGTCAACGCCGATTACAATTTCGCGAACCGCGAGAACCTCGACAACCATGTGATCAACGTCGCGGCGAACGATCCCGGCTGCTTGGCGTTCAACACGCTCATGGGTCCCAATGTGCAATCCGAGATACCCACGCCGTTTCTCTCGTGCGGCAGCGCGCATAATCTCAACGTGCCCATCTCACAAGAGGTCTGGCAAGAGTTCGGAAACATCTCAGCGGCCGAGCGGGATACCGTCATCAATCTCCACTACGGCATCCTGCACAACGGCATGACCGACGATCTGCAAGCGCTCTGGGTCGGCGGCACGACCGGCAATCCGTACCCGTATTCGGGCGCGCATCTCGACCCCGCGCTCTACGCGCAAGGCCAGGGCGGCTCAGTCGTCAACGGTCAGCTGCAGTGGGTGTTCGGCACGCCTTACGTGGGCCCGAACAACGCTCCGTACGATCCGACGAAGCTCGGCACATACACCTGGCCCACCGCCGGCAACTCGATCGGCACGATCCCATCCAATTACGTCGACAGCCAGTCCACGCAATCCGGAATTGAGAAGGTCAGCTACACGCGTGCGTTGAGCTCATCGTCCTTCGCGCGGTTCTACGCGTACGCGTTATATTCGGCGTGGAACTTCGATCAAGCCACGAACGGCTTCGTGGGCGATTCGTTCTATCAATTGCACGACAACGCGACCGGCTATACGCTCAACTACCAAAATCAGTTGACGCAAGCGCACCTCTTGCGCTTCGACATTGACTACAGCAAGGATCTCTCGCTGCGCTACAACTATGCGCCGAATTTTCTCCAGGAGAACTTCTGGGCTGGCTGCGGCCTGTCGCTGACCGATCCCAATCTCCACACGTGCGCGCCGGGCGACCCGAACAACGTCGTCATGAAAGGCACACCGTTCGCGTACTGGAACGCGCTGCCGGAGATCAACACGGACGCGGCTTTGGCGGATTCGTGGAAGCCGAGCGATCGCTGGCTCTTCGACATCGGCGCGCGTTTGGATCGGTTCGAAGTCGGCCTCACGCCGTTGCAGATCCTCGGACCGAACGGCATCGCCGAGCAGTCGCAGAACCTCGCGGGCAACTGCCTGCACGGTTATGCCTACGGCCCGACCGAACCGTGCTTTGCATACCTCACGGACCAAGTGAATACGCTCGGTAATCTCGGTCCGTCCGCGCTCCCGGGCGCGGGCCATTGGACGAACGTCTCCGGAGACTTGAACTTCAACGAGTTCAGCCCGCGTTTCGGCGCCACGTTCACAGCCTCGCCGCGCGACGTCCTTCGCTTCTCGGTCGGCCGCTATGTCGAGCCGCCCGCGACAGCGTACGAAGAGTACATCGGCGCGCCTCAGTTCGGACCGCAAGACACCGTTTCGGTGCTGAACAATTTCTATGACGGTCTCGGGTTCACCGCAGTGCACAACGTCCAGCCGCAAGACAGCACGAACTACGATTTCTCGCTGGAGCACGCATTCGATCAAGGCTGGTCGGCAAAGGTCACGCCGTACCTGCGCGTGACGCGTGGTCAGATCCTCAACCTGCCCGTCGTTCCGACGAACCCGACGTTCGTCACGGGGTACAACTTTGGCGCTGCCCGCATCCGTGGTTCCGAGTTCTTGCTGCGCAAGGACCGCCAAACCTCAAACGGCTTGTCGGCTGTGCTGGCGGCGACGTACACGGACTCGAAAATCCGCTACGAGCGCGCGCTCGGCGGTCAGAACTTCATCGACGTCATCAACGCATCCATCGCTGCGTATAACACGCAGTACAACACGCACTACGCCTCGCTCGATCCCAATGGGTACTACTCGCCGTCTTTGACCCAATCGCCGGGTTCAACTACCCCGTCCTACGACGTCCGCTTCACCGTGAACCTCAACCTGGATTATCGCGTGGGAGGTTGGGACATCACGCCGACGTTCAACTATCAGTCCGGCAACCCGTACGGCGACTCGCTGAATTTCCCCGACGTGCATTGCTACGGGTCTGCTAATCCGAATGCGCCGGCCATCCCGACGCCCGGCTGCATACCGCAGCTGGCGGGGAACGAGATGTTAGGTCCGCTGGCCAACGGGCCCGACCCGTATACCAACGCCTTTGACGCGCCCGGGTCGCTCGTCGGGCCGTCGTGGCTGACCATGAACATCGGCGTCTCGCACGACATCGCGCAGAACATCAAGGCGAGCATGCTCGTCACCAACGTGTTCACGGTCGTGCACAACCACGGCTATCCGTGGGAATATCCGTCGAGCGCGCAAGTTCTCGCGTATGGCGACAACAACTTCTACAACAGTCCGCTCGGATACAGCGGTTCGACGGGTAACGCCACGTCGAGCCTCGGTTACCTGGGCGACAACTACTATGCGTACGGTCCGCAGTCGCTGAACAACGCGCCGGAATTCGTGTTCAGCATCTCAACAAAACTCTAGGCTGTTGGGCGGACCTTTATGGTCCGCCTCGCATTCGTGTAGGGCGGACCTTTATGGTCCGCCTCGCATTCGTGTAGGGCGGACCTTTATGGTCCGCCTCGCATTCGTGTAGGGCGGACCTTTATGGTCCGCCTCGC
>DATGJI010000048.1 GCA_035295225.1 Candidatus Eremiobacteraceae bacterium
GGCTGCTTCACTCCGCTGCCCGGCTTCGGCACGACCAACAACATCACGAACCTCTACCAGTCGGCGATCGGCGACTGGAACAGCAACTTCTTCGCCCAGTACACGCCGGTCAGGCCGCAGCGCGCGACAAACTACGACGCGAGCTGGACTCATGACTTCGGCAACTCGCTTGAGTTGCGTATCTCGCCGTACTACAGAAAAGGCGAAGACTATGTCGTCGCCAACACGCCGCTGCTTTTCAGCCTTCCCGACGGCACGCCGATCTTTGGCGCACCACGTGAGGAAAATGCCGGCGTCAACGAAAACACCGGCGTTGAGCTCGATCTGCAGAAGACGCAGACGTTTGGACTCTCGGGAACGCTGAGCGCCACATACGACAACACTCTGGCGAACTACAACAGCGACTTCTTCCCGTCCACCAACAACGCCGCGTTGGCTTTGAATCACTTCTTCCACGTCTCGTACGTGGCGGCGGTGACGGCCACGATGAACCTAGCCTACAACACGCGCAGCGGCTGGCATTTCTCCGCGCTCATGCCGTTCGAATCGGGCTACCGCTACGGAGTCGGCAAGAAGACGTTTGTCTTCCAGCCGATCGGTCCGAACGGTTCGCTCGTTCCGGTCGAGGTGCTGAACACCGACTTGGCCGCGGCGTCGCTCGGCGAGAACCAATTCCAGAGCGCGTACTACTTCACCGATCCGTCGAACCCGGGCACGATCCTTCACCCGAACATCACGGGTTCGCGCGGCACGGCCGACGGCAACGACCCTGGCACGCTGCTGGGGCCGCCGCGCTTCTTCCTGACCGACGTCTCGATCTCGCATGACATAGGGACGGGACCCACTCGGATGCAGGTAGGCATCCGCGGCACGAACCTGCTCGGCAACTACACCAACGCGGTCGTCGGCACGAATTCGCGCTACCGAAACAACGGTCTCGGCGGTTACGGCCCGACGTCGGGCACGAACACGGTGCTGCCGCTCTTCGAACCATACCAATTCCCGCGCAGTCCGTTCCCGTATGAGAACGAACCGACGGGACCGGCCCGCCTCTACACGGTCTTCGTCAGCGTGAAGTACTAGAAGATCGTGAGGAACACACAGATGAAAGGAATCACTTCCATGCGCAAACTCAGCGCAAGTCTCGTCGCGCTGGTCTGCGTCGCTGTGATGGCGGGCTGCACGACGAACAACACAGTCGGTAATCCGGTGTTCACGACGCACGCGAAACTCGTCATGTCGGTCGGCACGCTCAATGATGCTTTCGGCAGTCTCACGGGATCTGCCGGAACGTTTCAGAACATCGTGACGGCTTTCCGCAACCAAATGGGCAACTCAGCCTACATCAATCCGGGCACGGCTTCCATAACCGGGCCGGGCGGCGCGATCACACTCCCAGCAGGCTGCAACCAGTTCTTTGTCTACGGACAATTCGCTGGCTGCAACGGCTTGTTCGGCATGGCACCGGCTTACGCGCCGCCGGATGCCCAACACCCGCTCTACCAGTACCCGACCGGGTTCATCATCGTGCCGTCGGCTCCGGTTTCGGGTCAGTACAGCGCAACCACAACCGTTACCACCAACGGTCACAACATCACCTACAGCGCCTCCGCCACGCTGCCTGCGTCGCCTGTCGTACTCGGCGCGGAGAGCGGCGTGACGGGTTTTGTCAGCGATGGCAACGGCGGCGGTACGTTTACCGTCGGCGCGGCGCCGGCCGGCGTGACAGAGCGAGTCGTTGAAGTCGCCTCAGGCGGCGGGCAAGTCGCTTCCGCTCTCGTGAGCGGCACGACTGCGACGATCACCGGAACCGGCAGTTGCGCCGGCGGAGTTGGCGCGCCGATCCCGTGCGGCGCGTTCATCACGATCGTCGTCGGAGCGGACTATCCGTTCGTCGAAGCCGGTCCGCCGATGAGCAAGACCAACAATCCAACACTGACCGGCGCGAACGGCACATCCGATCTCACGGTATCCGCCGTAGGAAACTCAACCGAGTGATCGGAGAGCTCACGTCGCGCGCCGGCTAGATCACTAACCGGCGCCGAAAGACGACGAGAGGCGGCACGATGTGCCGCCTCTCGTCTTGTTCGCGACCGAACTACATCGTATTCGCGAGCGGGAACGCTTTCAGCGTGCCGATGCCGCTGCAGTCATCGTAGCCCGCTTTGCACGCGATCCCGTTGTTGCCGCTGATGAGATCGTTGAAGTCCTTGTAGCCTTGAGATTTGAACGCTGCGTAAATCGCGGGGTTGGCAAAGCCGGTCCGCGCGCCTTCGACCTGATTGGCTTCCACGAGAAACGCCGCCGTAGCGGGCGCCGCCCACGATGTACCGCCGATCGTTCCCCACTGCCCGGCAAGGAAAAAGGCGTCCGGGAAGTAGGGGCCGGAGACGTCCGGAATATTTCGCTTTGTCGTCGAGAACACGCCGGCAAGCCCGACCTGATATGCGGGGATTTTGAAGATGTCCGACGGGCCGCCGCCGGAACCGGAATCCTCGACTTCGCTAACGAGCTTTCCGGTGCTGTTGATGTTCGGATCGGCGCCGCCGACAGAGGTGAAGAACTTCAGCACCGCGGGCACATCTTGCCCCGTGCCGTCCGAGCATTTGCCGCCGCGTCCGAAATCGCCGGTGCTGGCGACGAAGCTGATGCCCTTTGCGGCGCCTTGCTTCGTGATGTTCGTGACCAAGCTGTTGAAGCTCGTCGGAGAATCGTCTTCGCAAAGACCGAAGCTCGAGCTCACCACTTCGACCTTGTTGTCCGAAACGGCCTTATTGTAAGCGTCGGAGATCTCGGTGAACGTGAATGCGGCGCCGAAGTTGTAGACGTACATGTCCGCGCCCGGGTCGAGCGTGGCGACGGTTTCTGTGTCTAAAGTCGATTCGACGCTGCCGTTCGGGTTGTACGGTTGTCCGCCGTCAACGGGAACGTGGAAATTGTGGCCGGTGCGCACGATGCCGAAGTACGCCGCAAAGGTCTTGAGATCGTTGTCCGAGCTGTCATAGTCGATCGCGATGCCGATCGCGTGACCCGTTCCGTCAAAGCCATGCTGGACCGGATAGTTGTAGGCTTGCGCGATGGCAAACGGGCTGTAGCCGCCTGCCTTGCCGTGGATTTTGCCGCTCAATGCGTCCGGCAAGACGGCGTTCATGATCGGCGTCGTGTGATCGGGCGTCGCACGCTGCAGGCTATCGAATCCGACCACGGTGTCAACGGCGTCGGCGATCTCGTTCGGCATGCTCGCTGGTGTCGCGTTCGCGTAGCGTACGCCGCGCACGCCTGCTTGCTGCACGACGTGAATCTCCGTCTTGAAGTAACGCTCGACGGCCGCTGCCGGACCATCGGCGTCTATGATCGTGCCGTTGCTGGACGGGCGCACGCGAAATCCGGCGCGGACGAGCGCGGCAGCGACCCGATTGTAATCGCGCACTGATGGCGCAAAATAGGCGTTGAACTGCTGATTTGTGAGAAAGTGTCGGAAGATCGGCGACGCCGGATTGCTCACGGCATCGACGAATTGATCGAGCTGAGCTTCGTTCCGATAGCGCATAGAGACGACTAAGGAAACGTCGAGACCGGAGTTGGCGCGGCCCAAGTCGCGCAAGCCGGCCGCGTGTACCGGATCGGCGACGATGTGCATTGCAGGTGCGGCGGCGAGCGCCGGCATCGCCGTTCCGACGAGCAGTGCGACGAGCGGGGCGAAGTACTTCACGAAAGCATCTCCATTCACGTTCGACGCCGGTGCAATTGTGGCGCGCCGAACTTCAGCGCGACGGTTCGCAAGCGGCGAGCAGCGGACCTCGGCGCAGAAAAATTATGGGACTTTGGTCGTCATGAAATTCAGTTGGCGTTCTAGACCTGCAAGCGAGTAGTCCATCTGCCTACTGCGCAGTGTTAAGCGATTGCTAACATCCGAGCACCGACCAGGCCTCGCCGCTTAGCGAAACGAGAGCTGCACTTGTATAGAGGTGAGCGGCGGCGCGAGCACGGGCGACGAGCCCGGTGTCGACTGCGACTGGGTGAACTCCACCGAGAGAGCGCGGCGCACGACGTACGCCACGCCGAACGATTGCGCCGGCGGCACAGAGAACGTCGTGCGGAAGATCGTGTACGCGTGCGGACCGAACGGATGACGCACCTCAAGGCCGGGGGCGCCGCGCGGGTCCAACTCGAAGTTCACCTCGCCCACGTTCAGCAACTGATTCAAACCCACGTTGAGCGCGCCGAGCACTTGACCCGCCAGCGCGCCCGTCACGACGTCTTGCGAGCTGACGCCGACTTGCGATTGATCCATGCCGTGCGACGACGCGAGGGCCGAATTTATCTGCGGGATGTGCAGCAGCGAAGCCACGATCGCATCGCGCGACATCTCCGGTGTAGAGGTGAAATCGGTGTGCAGCTGATCGACGCGGCCGGCGATCGTGACCGTGATATCGGCCGTATCGGTACTTGTCGTCGCATTCGCTTCGATGGTCGGCAAGAGACCGTCGGCCGGATCGAACGTGACGAAGCCGTCCGTCAGGTCAAAGCGCGTGTTGACGAATGCCGCGCGACCACGCTCTGCGATGAGCGTACCTGAGAGTTGCGGCGCTCGCGTCGTGCCCGTCACGTCCACCGTGCCCGTCCCTTGCGCGCTGACCGCACCGGAAATGCCCACGTCCTTGCCCGCCGTGAGACGTAAGCCTAATCGATACGTTCGCGGGATATGCAGCGGCCTCGCGGCAAGACGAGGCCGAGGCGTGCTCGGCGTCACGATGGTGAAGTCGCTTGCGAAAAGGGAACCTGCATATGCGGTCACGCGGCCGGGCAACGGTGCCGGAACGCCCGGCATAGCCTTGGTCTGAGACGTCGCGGAGCTGCTGCGCGATCCGAGCGCGAGCAGCGTCGCAAATGGCACCGACGTATTTGTGAAGCCGAGATCACCGGAGATGTAAGGCACGCGGCCCGAACGCGTGACGGCGACGTTTCCGGAAACCGTGCCGTCCACGATATTCGGAACGGCCACTTGCGCGCCGTTTAGTATCGCCTGCAGCGAGAACTGCAAGCTCGGCGATTTTCGCAGAGCGGTGGCCGGCACGACGTGCGCGTCGCCGCGCGCCGTCATGGTGCCGGAGCCAAGCGCCGCCCGGAAATCGTGCAGCGAGATGGTGTCGTTGGCGAACGACAAGTCGGCGTTGACTGCGCGCGCCCCGATCGTGTCGTAGCGCGATGCCAGCACGCCATTACGCAGCTGGGCCGATCCCGCGACGACGGGCTCGGCAACCGACCCGCTGACCGTGACGTTTGAATCCAACGCGCCGCCCACTTGCGCAACGCCGTCGAGCAGAGGATCGATGACACCGATCGCCACAGCCGTCGTGCGCGCGCGGAACGCGATGCGTTGATCGTTCGGACCGATCTCAAACGGCGCGAGCCGTATCGGCATCGTTCCGGTCATGTCCACGCGCCCGTGTTTGCGCGCGAACACCATGTTTCCAGCCAGGCGCAGGCGGCGGGCGCTGTAGCGCGCGGTCACGCCCGCGCTGTCGAACGCTACACTGCGCACCTCGCCGCTCGGAAATGCGACGCGCGCATCTATTGACGGCGCGGCGAACGATCCGGTTGCGGCCACATCCGCCGTCGCCGTGCCGCGGTTGGTGCCCGGTATTTTCGCGAGACGTGCTAACGTCGAGAGATCTCGCACGTCTGCGTGTGCGCGAAAGGCGAGCGACCGTTTGATGATATTCAGCCGACCGCTCGCGGTCACTGTCGTCTGCTGCGCGTCTGCGCGCAGCGAGCGCAGTTGGACCGAGCGGCCGTCGCTCGCGAGCCGTGTGCTGACATCGTCGAAAGCGACGCCGCGCAGAGTGCCGTGCGATACCGCGAACTGCGCTGCCCCCGTCGGTGCGCGCAATGGTCCAGCCGCATGGATGGTGCCGTTGACCATTCCGGTCAAGCCTTGATCCTCTGCCCCGACATACGGTGCAAGCGCTGCAAGGTCCAGCCTACTGATTCGCGCGTCGAGTGAATACTGCGCGGCCCCAAATCCCGCAGTCAATGCTCTTGAGACCGCTGCCGATTGAACCCCGGCCTGCGCGGTGATGGATCCGAGCGCATTTCGCTGTCCGATCGTCGCGAGGGTGGCCGCACCCGCGTTGCTCAGACTGACGTCCACGAGCCCCGCCGGAATTCCATCGATCGCGACGTCACGCATCTGCGCGCCGCCGCTTGCGCGCACGTGGTCGCCGGCGGACTCAACCGAGACCGCCAGACTGCCGTGACCTTCGAGCACATCCTTCCCGTTGAAGAAGTCGTTGAAATCGTCGAGCTGCACGTGCGGGCTCTCAATGTGCAATGCGACGGACGACGGCGCGACTGATCCGGCGACCGCAAGCCGCGTGCTGCCGAAACGCACGCCGCCGTTTTGGATATCGAGTGCGCTCGGCGAGCCGGAGACGTCGGCTTGGAGATTGTCGAACGGCACGCCGCGCAGCGCGCCGATGTCGGCTGAGAGGGCGCCACGCATTGTCGGCGCGCCCAACGTGCCGCCTATCAGCACGTCGGCGGCTCCGAGCCCGCTGATCGGCGCGTTGTCGCCCGCGACGGACGTAGCAACCGAACCAAGGTCGACGTTCGGCATTGCGGCACGCATATGCAGCGACGCATCGTTTGTGACGCGTCCAATACCGCGAACGTCGCCGGTCAGATATCCGCGCGTATCATCCAGAGAGACGCGCGCATCCGCGATCGTGAGGTTGCCGCCGGCCAATGCGAAATCGCCGTCGCCGCTGATGGCGCGCCCGGCGACGATGCCGTTTGTCAGCGCGCCGTCGAGCGCCACGTGCGGCGCAGACAAGGGGCCGGTGAGATGAGCAAATGCGGTGATGGTGCCGCTTGAGATCGGTGCGCCGAGCGCGGCAAGCGCGGCGCCGTCAACATGCGACGCATAGGCATCGAGGTCTCCCGCGCGAGCACTCGGCAGCGTACCGGCGACTGCGACCTCGCCGCCCGCCAGACGAGCCGTGGCGCCATAGATATGGACTTGTCCGCCGATCAGCGCCGCGACACCGTCGGCCGAGACCTCCTCGCTCTTTTTCGCCACGCGCGCATGAACATCGCTCACTTTGACGTCGCCGAGCCATGCATGA
>DATGJI010000049.1 GCA_035295225.1 Candidatus Eremiobacteraceae bacterium
ATCGCCGTTGCGATCTGCTTCTCGTTGCCTTCGCACGCCGCGGTCTGCGATTCGGCGCGCGCATGGATGAAGTTCGGGATCAGGATGGCTGCCAAGATCGCGATGATCGCGATGACGATCATCAACTCGATCAGGGTGAAGCCTTTTTGGAGTCTTTTCACGTGAGAGAATCCTTTCGATTTCCTATGACGATGAGTCTGTCGCGCCCAATGTCGGAGGCGCATAATGGTACCATCTCGGGTATCGGCGTCCGTGCCAAAGAACCTTATGGTAACGAGCGCGCCGTGCCGCCGGCGCACTCCCATCCACACTCTAAATGCCCAGGTATCGAAAGGCCTAGACTAGGGACGGCCGTGACCTTGCTCACGGTTGCCCGACGGTTCGCGGGGCGAGACAGAATCGAACAGGATCACGGTCACCGCATCGGCCGCGTCGGCCCGAGGTTCGGCCCACCGATCGAGAACTCGCCGGTCCCGCGCGAGGTCCCGCAAGAGCACCCGCGCTGGATCCGCGTACCAATACTGATTCTCGACATACCATATGCGATCATGTGTGTGAGCGATTATCCATGCGCGCGCGTCGGGCAGCATCTGCGCAGATGCCGGCGCGGCCTGATCGTGTGCCGCAAACGCCGGATACGTCCCCACGACGAGAACCGGGAAACCCTGCACGAACAGCATCGCGTCGGTCCGCCGCTCGAGCGTCGCGACGTGGTTGTTGACGAGATACCAGTCCGTTCGCTGGTAGAGCGGATCGAGGATCATGTCGGCGTCGCAGATCGCAAACGTCGTCAAGACGATGGCGGCGAGCGCGACAGCTGCGACCCGGGCGCGCGTCGCAGCGAGAGCGGCGATCACGGCGGCTGCGCAGAGCGCGAAAACGGGTACGTATTCATGCAGGTAACGCGGAAACAGCAGCGGCTTATGCAGCACCGCCGTCAGCAAGATCTGGAGCGCAAGCGCCATGAGCATGAACGGCAGCGGCGTGCTGCGCGCCAGCCAGGCCCCGATCACGAGCACCGCGAGAATCACGACGTCGGCGCCCACGACGAATGATGCCTGACCCATCCACGCGAGCGGAATGCCGGCGAGCACCGACTCTACCGGAGCGAGCCGAAGATCGAAGTCTGGCCCGGCCGCGAGTCCGCCGTGAGCGTACTGAATGCCGACAGCGGCGATCCATGGTACGAATGCTGCGACCGCAAGACCGCCTGCCGCAAGGACCGGCCAACGGCGACGCGCATCGACGGCGGCGTAACAGCATTGCGCCGCGACCGTCAGCGCGCCGAGATAATGGACGTACGGCAACGCGACGGCGCACACCGCATACATGCTCCACACGATGGCCGGTCGGCGCCTGCCTTCATCGAGCGCGCAAAGCAAGGACCACCACGAGAGCATGCTGAGCATCGCAAGCGGCGCGTACATCCGATACACGCGGTCGGCATCCAAGAGGCCGGGTGCCGCAGCCGTCAACAGCGCCGCAACCGCCGCTCCGGCGTCACCCAAAATCCGGCGCGCAATCGCCCATGTCGCGACGATCGTGATAAGCCCGCACGGAGCCGTGAAAAGGCGGTAGCGTTCGGCCGGCACGTGGACCAGCATGATCAAGTAGTGTGAGAACAGATAAAAGAGCGGCGGGTGAGCATCGTTGTGCACGATGAGCTGCAGCATCGCCGGCAGCGGATACGACGCGATATGCAAGCTGAACGCTTCGTCGATGTAGAGGCTGCTCTTCGTCAGATTCCAAAAGAGCGCGACGGCGCCGATCGCGAGACCGAGACCGAGGCCGCCGTAGGCGATTAATGAGCTTGACGCACGCGCCCGTATCATCGCTGCGCTCCATAGAGCTCGATGTCGACGCTGTTCGCGGCATAGGCCTTCGGCTCGACCCAGACCCCGATCAGTTGCCGCCGTTGCCGAAGAGACCGTCGCACGGCGAGGCCGGGATCTGCAAAGTCCGGCTGATTCTCCACGTACCACACCCTGCGCAAGCGCTGCTCGCCGATCCAGCGGAGCGTAGCGGGCAGGTCGCCTGGAACATTTGGTCCCGCGAGCGCGTGACCCGCGAACGCAGAGAACGTCTTGACGACGACGATCGGGTAGGCTTGCACGAAGACGAACGCGTCGCCCGGCGCCACGTGCGCACGAATAGTCGCGTTGACGCTGAACCAATCCGTGAATTGATAGTACGGATCCAGCACGACGTTTTGCGCGCCGATGCTCTCAACCGTCACGAGAAGCGCCGCGCCTGCGATGGATGCCGCCGCCGCTCGCCGTGCCAGAACGGCCTGCACGCACGCGCCGATCGCGATCGCCATGGCTGGTGCCAGTGCGAACAGATAGCGCGATACCAGCAGATCTTTGTGGGCGAGCGCCCCCGCGGCGGCCTGCAGGACGATGCCCGCCAACCAAAAGACGATCGCCGTGCGTCGCACGGCGTACGCCCCCGCGGCGATGGCTGCGATGAATGCAACCGCGATGCATTGGGGAAGCACGTCCGACACCGTCCACGTCACGGGCGTGCCCAAGGCGAAGAGTTCGAACGGAGCATCCCACCATGGCGCCTGAGCAAAGCCGGTAGCGCCGGCGGCGAATTGGGTGTGCGCGAACGCAAACCAAGGCGCGAACGCTATCGCCGCTGCGCCGCACGCGGCGAAGACCGGCCAGCGCAGCGCGGGCTTTGCGGCTGCGAAAGCCGCTTGGGTTATCAGCGTGATCGCACCGAGATAGTGGACGTACGGCAGCGCGACCGCCGTCGATGCATATGCGGCGAAGCGCCAGAGCGCAGGTCTCGCAGTGCTCGCTTCATCGGCTCTTATCAGGAGCCACCACGAAACCGCGGTCAAGGCTGTCCACAGCGAGTACATGCGGAACAGCCGGTCCCATATGATCATCCCGGGCATGAGCGCGACGACGAGTGCGCCGACGAGAGCCGCTGCGACGCCGAATCTGCGTCCGATCGCCCACGTGGCGGCGATCGTCACGACGCCGAGCGGCGCCGTCAGGAGCCGGTATTGCCAGAGCGGCCAATGGGCGACGCTGAAGATGGCGTGGGCCAGCAGATAGAACCCCGGCGGCTGAACGTCGAGCGTCGCGGTATCGCGCAAGAGCTGCCCGATCGGCTCGGCTCCGATGCGCAGCGAGAACGCCTCATCGAGAAAAGGGCTCTGATCGGTCACGTGCCAGAGCCGCGCGAGCGCGCCGATCGCGATGCACAGCCCGAGCCACGCGTACTCCGCGTAGCGCGACGTGTGGGTCATCGCTCTCGTCAGGTTATCTCGTGCCGCAGCTTCTTCAACACATTGCCGATCGTGCGCGAGATGTGTTTTTGCGAGAAGCCGAGCCTGCGTGCGATCTCCGTCTGCGTCAGGTCCTGGAAGAAGAAAAGCTGCACGACCCGCTGCTCGAATTCCGCGAGCCGCTCGAGAGCGCGGTCGAGAATGATCCTGTCTTCCACCGGCAGCGAAAACGTGGTGTAGCGCTGGCTGCGGATGCGATCGATCTGCGGCGTCTGGTCGGACGGAGTTTCGGAAAGCGAGAGCAGATTGTACGTGTCGCGCAGCTTGAGGATCTCATTCACGCCGTCCGGCGTCACGTTCATATCCGCCGCGAGTTCGAACACCGTCGGCTCGCGCATCAGCCGCGACGTCAGCCGGCCGTGGGATTCGTGCAGACGGCGATTCAACGTGCCATACCAGCGGGGCACGCGCATGCGCGGCACCACGTCGCGCACGTAATGCGAGATCTCGCCGCCGATGACCATGCGCGCGTAGGCCTCGAACGGTACGCCGAGCGAAACGTCGAAGCGTTCGACAGCTTTGATCAGGCCGACGTAGCCGACTTGTTCGAGGTCGTCGCGATCGACGAGCCCGCGGCCGTAGTGCGCCGCGATCGAGGTGACGAGCGGCGCATGAAGCAGGACGAGGGCGTCGCGGCTTTCGATCGACCGGGTCTGCCGGTACGTCTCGAACTCCGCCGCCCCCGCCTCGCTCGTCTGCGCAGGCCTCATGGCGACCGACACCCCTAGTGGATGTTTCCGATGATCTGATACAGGGGCAGGAAGATAGAGATGACGATGAAGCCCACGACAAAGCCCATGCCCAAGATCATCAACGGCTCGAGCAGCTGCGTCAGCGCGGCGAGCATGTAGTCAACTTCAGTGTCGTAGAAGTCCGCGATCTTCGCAAGCATGCCGTCGAGGTTTCCGGTCTCTTCACCGACCGAGACCATCTGCGTGACGAGCGGCGGGAACAGACCCGAGAGCTGCAGCGGAACCGC
The DNA here is from genome assembly GCA_035295225.1 of Candidatus Eremiobacteraceae bacterium. Taxonomy (NCBI): domain Bacteria; kingdom Bacillati; phylum Vulcanimicrobiota; class Vulcanimicrobiia; order Candidatus Eremiobacterales; family Candidatus Eremiobacteraceae; species Candidatus Eremiobacteraceae bacterium. The sequence continues at coordinate 4,281 of DATGJI010000049.1, forward strand.
GATCGACTCACCTTCGCGCACGGAGTCGCGCACTTTTGAGACCGTCTCGGCGACCACTTCGTTGCCGGAGGCCTTGCCGACGATCTCCAGAGCCTGCATGATCGGCACGCCGGATTGCAGCAGGGTGCCGAGCGTCCGGCAGAAACGCGAGATCGCGACTTTGCGGATGAGCATGCCGAACACCGGCAGCTTGAGCTTGAACGCGTCGAATTGTCGGCGCCCGACCGGCGTCGCGACATAGCGGTTGAAGAGAATGAAGCCCACGATGAGCACGGTCAGCGCGATGACGTCCACCACCGGGTTGCGCACGCCTTTGGTGAACGTTATGAGGATCTGCGTCGGCAACGGCAGCTTCATCTGCATCGACTCGAACATCGCGACGAATGTCGGCAAGATGAACGTGACGAGGAAGAGGACGATCAGCACCGCCATCACGAGGATGACGATGGGGTATGTCATGGCGGACTTCACCTTCTTCTTCAGGTTGAAGTCCTTCTCAAGGAAGCCGGCCAGACGGTTCAGCACGTCGTCGAGAATACCGCCGAGCTCGCCCGCGCGCACCATGTTCACGAACAGCGGTGAGAACGTGCGCGGATATTTTCCAAGCGCGTTCGCAAGCGTCGCGCCGCCTTCGACATCGCGACGGATCGCGATGAGAATCGGCTTGAGCTGCGCGTCTTCCGTCTGAACGCTGAGGACGTCGAGACAGCGGACCATCGCAAGACCTGCGTTGATCATCGTGGCGAACTGTCGCGAGAACACGACGAGCGATTGTTCCCCCACGCCTTTGAAACGTCCGAAGATCGCGCCGAGGTCGGAGTTGAGAACCCCGCCGCCCTTCTGCGTGATGCCGGTCACGTAGTAGTTCATCTCGCGGAGCTTCGTCCGGAGAACGCGCTCGTTCTCGGCTTCTATGACGCCGTTGACGGTCTTACCGGACGCGTCTTTCGCCTGATATGCGAAACTAGGCATGAATGCTATCTCTCCAGGATCAGAGTTGCGTGTGCTCGCCGACCACGAGGATCAATACGAGGATGAGCAGCCAGAGCAGTGACAGTTGCATGAAGTGTCTCCTTACACTCCCTCGATGAGCTTGCGCAGCTCCTCGGGGTGCATTGAGGCGTTCAGCGCCTCTTCCGATGTGATCATGTGTTTGCGCACGAGGTCGCGCAGCGACATGTCGAAGGTCTGCATGTGCATGATGCGGCTCGTGACGATGGCGTTGTGGATCTGGTGCGTCTTGTTCTCACGGATCAGGTTCCGGATCGCCGGCGTCGCGATCATGACTTCGGCCGCGGGCACGCGCCCGACTCCCGAGGCATGAGGCAGCAGGCGCAAGCAGATGACGGCTTCGATGACCGACGCCAGCTGCACGCGGATCTGCTGTTGTTGGTGGGCGGGGAAGACGTCGACGATGCGATCGATTGTCTGCGCTGCATCGGACGTGTGCAGGGTCGCGAAGACGAGGTGACCCGTCTCGGCGATGGTCAGCGTGGTCGCGATCGTGTCCATGTCTCGCATTTCACCGACCAGCACCACATCCGGGTCTTCGCGAAGCGCCGCCCGCAAAGCGTTTCCGAAGCTGTAGGAGTCGTGTCCGATCTCGCGCTGGTTCACCATGGACATCTTGTGATAGTGCAGATACTCGATCGGGTCTTCCATGGTCAGGATGTGGCGTGCCATGGTCTGGTTGATCACGTCCACCATCGAGGCCAGCGCGGTCGACTTGCCTGAGCCGGTCGGACCGGTGACGAGTATCAAGCCGTGCGGTCTTGCGACCAGGTCGGCCATCACGGGCGGTAGATTCAGACTGGCAAGCGGAGGAACCGTGGAAGGGATCGCGCGCAGCACGGTGCCGATCACACCGCGTTGCTTGAACGCGTTGATACGGAAGCGGCCAAAACCTTTGAGGCCGTGGGAGAAATCGAGCTCGAGATTCTTCTCGAATCGTTCCTTCTGGTTGTCCGTCAAAATGCTGTAGATGAGTTTCTTCATCTCATCCGGCGTGAGCTTCGGAAATTCCGTCGGCGTCAGCCTGCCGTCTATGCGCAGCATCGGGGGAAGCCCGACGCACATGTGAAGATCCGACGCGCCGCGTTCGATGGTCACGCGCATCAATTCATCCATGCGAAGGCCCAGGAGATCGGTGACGTTCGTGGCCATCGTATCAACTCGCTCCGAGATGTCGTCCCGCGGAATAAGTATGAGACCGGGGTCGCCGCTCTAGTAGTCTATCGGCACTTCACGTCCGCGCCGTTACGTCGGCAACCCTGGCGCCCCGCCACTGGGCGGCCACGATGGGCGCCGCCACCAGGGCGAACGCTGCCGCGACGAAGAGACCTTCGTTGAGCGGTGATGGTATGACACCTTCGTGCGCGTAGCCCAAAAGGGCCAAAGACCCAAACCAGGCGGCGTAAACGGCCCAACTTCCTCGAGCGGCGCACGCCGGCGCGAGCCAGACCACGTACCACGGATGGAGCGCCGGCATCGCGAGGACGAGCGCCGCGATCGGCCGCACGATGTCCGCGACGCTCTGCCGCTTCGCATATCGGACCACCGATGCGACGAGGACGATCGCGACCGCGGCGAAGAGCGCAAGTTGGATCAAGCGCGGCCATGTGACGTCGCCGATAAACGGGAACGGCCCGAATCCGCTTGCGATCGGCGCGCTTCCCGCTCCGCTCCGCAGGAACGGCAGAGCGAGCAACCAGTTCAACGACATCAGCAGCGAACTACCGATCGCGGCGTCGCTCGCAGCCGCCGAGCGGCCGAGGTGGAATGCCTGCGCGCACAAAGCCGGCACGACGAGCGCGAGGCAGCCGAGCAGGATAGCGCCGAATACGTTCTTCTTCCATGCGCGTATGACGAGAAACGGCAATGCGATGATCGCGACGTATTTCAACGCGATCGACGCGCCGGCGAGAATGCCGGCGATCAGCGGAAAGTCGTCCACGAGCGCAAATGCCCACACCGCCGGGGCGATCATGAGCACGTCGTTGTGTGCGCCGACGGCGCTCTCGTACAGCACGACCGGGTTGAACGCAAATGCGGCGAGCCGTCGTGCCCTTTCTCCATCGGGCACGTTCTTGAGCATTCGTCGCAACGCGAGTATGATGGCGAGTGCCGAGAGCACGCCGACGAGCCGCCAGCTCCACAACTGAAATACGAGCCCGGTATTTGATTCCGCTCGCGCGAGCAGCCCCGCCAGAAGCGTGAACCCCGGCCCGTAGGGATCGCCGAACGGCGGATTGTGGAGGACGGCGTAGAGTGCGGAGAGCGTCGCGTCGTTGACGTGGACCGCGGTCGTAAGGGCGTACGGATCGATACCGAACACGCCATACAGCCGCCCGTACGCGACGTAATAGTACGCATCGAATGCCTGCAAGATCGAGAACGCCGACAGCGCGAGGCCGGCGCAGACGAAGCCCGCGATGACAGGACCGCATCGGGATCGTGCGCCGCCGGACGTCACTAGTCCGAACCCGGCGGCCGAGACGACGGCGATCGTGAGCCAGACGGCGATGAGCACGGACCACGACGCTGCGAACTGCACGACGGGGATCGGCTGCGCAAGTCCGCGCAAGTAGTATGCTGCGAAACCGCTCGCCGGCGCCGGCACTGAAAGCGCGGCGAGGTGACGTACGAGAGCCGATCCGGCGAACGCGGCGCCCACCGCAGCCGCGATGAGCAGGACGGCGCGCGGCTTCGTCATCCGGCAGAACCCGGCGCGGTCCTAGGCTGCGATCGCGCGACGATCACAGGCACGATAAGAAACGCAAGGCACAGCGTGACGGGGACCCACGGCGCCGACGCGGTCATCGCAACGCCGTCAAGCGCGTAGATGCCGGCCAGCAACGCTCCGTACCACCACGCATACGTCGCCCAGCGCCCTCCGCCGGCGACGGCGGGCAAGAGCCACTGGCCGTACCAGGGATGCATGGACGATAGCGACCACAAAAACGCGGTGATGGTCCGCCAGATCTCGCCGGGTCGCGGCCGCCAGACGAAACGGATCACACCGGAACACGCGATGACGGCAAACGCTGCTAACACACAGACCTGGATGAGTCGCGGCCACGAAGCGGTGCCGAAATATGGCAACGATTGCAGCCACGGAAAAGCAGGGCCCGACCCTATGCCAAACGTGAAGATCGGGATGTTCGCAAGCCAATCTACCGACATCGAAAACGCGCTGCCCAACATCGCGGCGTTGCCCGCCGTCGCCGACGGAAACGCGCGGCCGCACAGCCACGGCACCGCGCATGCTATGAACAAGCTGGCGATCCACGCAGCGCCGTGTCTGTACGCGATCCTGCGCAAGAGAAATGGTAGCCCGAGTATTGCCGGCAGCTTTATCGCGATCGACGCACCGGCGAGAAGCGCCGCCGCGAACGGCAAGCTGTCCGCGATCGCAAACGCCCACAATGCCGGCGCGAGCATGAGCATGTCGTTGTGCGCGCCGACGACCGATTCGTAGAGCGCAAGAGGGTGCAGGCCGAACGCGGCCGCGCGCGTCGCAGCCTGCGCTTTGCCGAAGAACCGGTACGTATACGCGACCGCCGAGGTGGCGACGAGCAGCGCCGCGGCGCCGAGTCCGCGATAGGCATACACGATAAGACCGAGTCCTGCGCTTGCGTCGATCTTGCCGACGAAACCCGCGATGATCGTCCACAGCGGCCCGTAGGGATCGCCGAACGGCGTCGCGCTCAAGAAGGGAAGTATAGGACCGAAGATCGGATCTGCGGCGGACAGCGGATGAGAGATCTGATACGGGTTTGCACCGAAATGTCCGTAGAGGCGGCCGTAGATGACGTATGCGTAGACGTCCCCCGCCTGCACGATCGGAAAAAAGATAAGCGCAAACGCCGTCAGCGCTTGCACGGCGAGAAGAACCGCCAGTGCCCGCCGGCCGACGTGCGACAGCGATCGCGAAAAAGCCGCGCCCACGGCGGCCAGCGCCGCGAGCACGCCCCAGACGCAGAACACGACGTTCCAGCCGGGAAAGGCTTGCTGCACGACGTGAATCGGCAACCGATAGGCCGCGAGATAATCAGCATGGGCGATCGCGTCGTAAAAATAAACCGTGCGGCCGGCTGCATACCCCGCTGCCCACCCGCCGAGCGCGGCGATCGCGACGAGCGCAGCCGCAAGAGGGATCGCGCGTTTCATGACGATGACGCCCTGCGGTGCGGAAAACCGTAGACGATCACGTCGTTCGCAGCGAACGCTCGCTGCAAAAAGCCCGCCCGTTCGTCGGCGTTGAGCACGGCCCAATCGACGCCCACCGGTGTTCTACGCACATACGCGGCGTTCTCGTTCACGATGAGAAGCGTGACGCCGAGATCGCGAAGCCGATCGTAGCGATGCGCGGGAGCCGTCGACCAGTCGATCGCGCATCGCTGTTGATAGTAGGGGTTGCAGCCGACGGCAGCGCCGCCGAGATAGTAGTTCCGTACGTCATCAAGCGCGGCGATGCGCTCGCCGCTTTGGAGATGTGCGATCGCCCATGTATCGGCCGCGTAGAACTCGAGACGCGCCGCAAGGTAATCGGATCCGCTCGCGCCGCCGGTCAGGTACGCGAACGCCGGGGCGATGCTGTTGGATGCGTCGCCGCCGCCTTTCGGCAGCCAATCGAGGGCAACGCCGCCGAACGACACGCACAAGAGCAGAGCTGTGATCGGACGGCGCTGTCGGGCGGCAACTGCATCGAGGCCCGCTGCGGCTGCGATCGCGTACGTCGCGACGGCGGGAACGAGAAAGCGCCACTGGCGGCTCGTCCAGAACCAGATCGTCGACAACACAGCCGTGATCACTGCGATGGGGCGCCCGCTTCGCACGAAGAACGCGGCCACGACGAGAACGCTTGCAAGCCGGAGCGCGTAACCAGGATCGCCGCAGAAAAGCTGCGGCTGGGTGAGCAGGCGCCATGGCAACGCGAAGAAATCGCTTATGGTCGGCGAGCTTCCGCACCAATCGCGCGTCATCGAGACGTAGAGCGTCGCAAAGTCGCGCGCGCTCTCACTGGCGCTGAATTGCGTCAAGAATGGATAGAGCGGATCGCCCGCAAGCGTCCAAGCCCTGAGGTACCATCCCGCGCATACGACGAACGCCGCGGCGAATCCAATACTGAGCGCTCTCCACCGAAGTGTGATATCCGCGCGGTATGCGATCACGACGAACACGATGCCGACGACGGCAAGTCCTGGATATTTGACCGCCGCGCTTGCGCCCGCGAATGCTCCCGCGGCCAACGCCGACTGCACATCGATCGGCTCTGCATAAAGCGCAATACCAAGCGCCGCGACGGCGAACATCGCATACGGCACGTCGACGTAGGGCGCCGGCGCCAACCACAGCCAGACCGCGGACGACGAGACCAGCGCGCACACGAGCGGCCCCGAACCTTGCCGCACGCGCTCGGCGACCGCACCCGAGATCAACGCAAGCATGATGCCGGCGAAGAGCGTAGAAAAAGCCGCGCCCGCGGAGCCGCCGAGCCAATATGCCGGGAGCGCGGCCGACTCGGCCAGTAGCGGAAATGCGGACTGCGCGATGCCGGGATCGAATGCGATATATCCCGATCGAAGCGCAGCCGCGGCGATTGGGAGGTGATACGCAAGCGGGTCCCAGTCGACGGTCGGCAGCGCCGCCGCCACGGCCGCAGTGAGCCATGCGAAGCCTGTCACGGTCCAAGCGAGCCGATCGAGCCAACCCCGGGCCGTCGCGGGATCGCCGTGCTGCGGCACGCTCACAGCACGACGCCATAGAAACGCGAGAGCGGCCAGCCCTAGGGCGATGAGCGCACCGAGACTGACCGGCGTGATGGCATGGACGAGCCCGAGGATGGCGACCGCAGAGCCCAGGACAGCGTAGCCGGCCGCTCCCCGGAGCGCGAGTCCGAACGGCCGCGCAGCGGAGCCGAAGATCGCTGAACGCGCCAACTCGCCGAAACCCAGGGCAGCGCCCGAGGTGGCGGCGCCCGCGCCAAGCCCGGCTGCAAGGCGCATCCAAAATGGCGCCGTGTCCAACATGGCCGCAGCTGCGCTCACATACCTATCTTCGGATGGTTCCTCGTGATTCCGCTGCCGCTTTCAGAGAACGGTCGTCCCGCGGGTCCTGTACGCTGCCTTCCCGCGCGGCGAATCCTCACCTGACGCATAAATGCCGATAATGGATATGAACGCACACGCACTCAAGTCCCACGACAGCAGGATACGCTCGCGCTGATGAACCGCCCGCTTGCCATCGGCATCATGGCATACAATGAAGCCGCGAACATCGGACCGCTGCTCGACAGCATTCTCGCCCAGACCGCGATCGACCGCATCAACCGCGTTGTCGTCATAGCCAGCGGCTGCACGGATGACACGTGCGCCATCGTCGAGCGCTATGCCGCGTCACATCCGATCGTGGAACTCATCGCCGAAAAAGCGCGCGGCGGCAAAGTCCGCGCCATCAACACCTTCTTCTCGCATGCGCCCGAACCGATCTTGATCGTCTCTGCAGCCGATCTGCTCTACGAACCCCAGACCCTCGAGGCCCTGACGGCTCCCTTCGAAGACGATCGCGTGGGCATGGTCGGCAGCCACCCCGTGCCGCTGAATTCGCACGACGACTTTTTGGGTTTCACGGTCAATCTCATGTGGCGCCTCCACCACGAGATATCGCTGCATCAGCCGAAGATGGGTGAGTTGATCGCATTCCGCAACGTCTTCCGAGGGTTGAACCCTGAGACTCCCGCGGATGAAGTGCAGATCGAACACGGTGTCCGCTCGGTGGGATTCGAGGTGCGCTACGCGCCCGATGCCATCGTTCGAAATCGCGGGCCGGAAACGCTCGTCGATTTCATCGCGCAGCGGACGCGCTGGATCGCCTACAACATGCAGATCCAGCGCAAACATCATCTGCCGGTCTCCACGTTGCGCACCGGACCTTTGCTGCGTGCCGCGCTCGCATCCGGACGCAGCGATCGCCGCCGGCTGCATTGGCTCGCCGGCGCCGCGATGCTCGAGGCGTATTGCCGCTTCCGCGCATCGATCGGGTACGGGCGCCTCAACGCCGCCGCCAACGGCGGCTGGAAACCCGTCGCGTCGACCAAGCAGCTCGTCCGCGACGGCGATGCCGATCACGCCGCCGCCGGCGCCCGCTGACAAACCCCGAATATTACGACCCTAACGGCCGGCGCGTCGTCACAGCGGCATCACGGGCGATGTCGATTGCCGGGGCGTTTGAGGCCGCGAGAGCGGCCGAATTCGAGCGGCGGAATTTGGTCAGCCGATGATCCGCCGCGTCCCCGGCGCAGACATCGCCGGTGATGCCGGAGATGGCCTCGGCGGCTATTGCTTTGTGGCGTCGACCTCGACTATCGCGGGATTGTCACTTCCATTGATCGTCCGCAGAGCTTCGACCGTCATGCCGATGGGCGCGCTTGGATCCAGCGCTTCGGTGACCGAAACGCCGAGCTTCGCTTTGACCTGCTCATCGATCGAAGTCCGCAGCTCGGCGGGAAGCATCTTGTACTTGTCCACGGCTGCCAGGACGATCTGCAGCTTGTCGTGTGCCTGCTTCGGATCGATCACCGCCACGACGGCGCCCTTCGCTCCGTTCCTAAAAACGGCGTACGTCACGCCGAATTTGCCCGCAGCCTCCGTCGACGACTGACGAGCGGCCGACTGGACGTAGGAGTATCCGGCCGGCGGCGACTGCTCGAGTTTGGCGAGCCACGACTTGGCGTCGGCGAGCGACCCCGAACTTTGCGCGATCACAGAATGACCGGCATATGTGCCCGCGCCTTGCGTGAAAAGGGTGCCGCTCTGCGATGAAATCGTCTGGTTGAACGGTTTTGCATCGAGGATCTTATCGTCGGCGGCGAGCGGAAAGTCCGTCGGGTTCGTCACCGTGGCCGGCACGGCGGCGTTCGAACCCGCTGCGGGACCTCCGGAATTACTCTGGCCGCCTGGACGCCCGGAGCAGCCCATGACGCAGGCTACGCCGAGAGACACCGCAGCGACGATAAGCGCGCGAGGAATATTCATCGATTCGCACATGCTTCTTTGCTCTTTCAACGGCGTTCGATTCCGCGCTCGACGCTCTCCACACCGGACGACACAGCTTGCTCCGCTCCGGTGAACAGTCCGATCAGCCAACGAATGGTGGCGATGAGACCGATGAGCGCGAAGACGAACACGATCCCGAACACCCAAGCGGCGGTGTGCACCAGATTAGTCAGAAACTCCATAGCGACGACTCCTCACATTCCGAGCAGAGTGCTTAGGGAGTAGCGGCCGCCGTAGCCATGTCGCTTGGCGCCGTGTTGCCCATGTGGGTGTGGTGCGATCCGGACGCATGGTCACCTGCGGCGATCGCGTCCGACAGGCACATATACTGACCGCTCTTGGTCCGGCCGTAATACGGGTCGCCCGCCTCGTGGTACGTATGTCGTTTGGTGTTGACCCAGACAATCGCGTCCTTGCAAGTCAGGTTGGCAGGTATCGGCGCGGCCTGCGCTGACATCGGCGCCTGCGCTCCGGTCGTCGCCATCGTCGTGGCAGCTGCAATCGGCGCGGCCGAGCTCGAAGACGAAGACGACGAAGACGAACTCCCGCCGCAGCCGGCGACCGCGGCAGCGACAACTGCTGCGAGGCACGCAGTCGTGAACAAAGCAAGACGTTGCATCAAGGAAATCCCCCCGGGCCCAGATTTTGACGTTAAGGGCTTGCGCGTTCGGTCAGGCTTGTGTTTTTGCCTCTGGTCCGCCCGCAATGGAATCCAGCCATCGAAGGTCGCTCTGAAGATCGCGGCCGGCAAGCGTCGCGGCGGCCCTTCGGGCTCGGGCCGCAAGACGCGCGCGTTCGGCCGATCTGAGCAGCGCACGCACGCCCGGAACGTTGCGGCATGCGGCCACAAGCAGACCGCAGATTAGACGGAGCACACCGCCATCGCCGCGGCCGCGCAGTCGCGCCAACGCCTCGCGAGCGACCGAATCATCTCCGCGCACCAGCGCTTTCACGCAGACCTCGAAGAGCTTCCAGCGGATCTGCCGCGCGAGGCGCGGGCCGACCGCCGCGCGGATCGGCGCCGGGATGCGGACGTCGGCAGCGAGCTTGTTCGCGATCAACAGCATGCCGTCGGCGACAGCAGCGTCTTGCCGCGCGGTGTTGGACGCTGCATGCGCGGAGAACACGGCGCTCGGCGTCCGATCGATCACGACTGGGAAGCGCGCCGCGATACGCAGTTCGAAGTCCAAGTCGCTCGGCGGTCCCACCTCGAGATCGAGACCGCCCACCAGCGACAGCGCGTCTCGCTTGAATACGACCGACGTCCACGTTGGATGCCGGTTGTCGAGCATGCGAAGAATAGACTCCGGCGGCCGGTAGACGCCGTCGCGCGGCCAAAGCCCGAGCGGTGCGAACCGGACGCTGCCGCTCGCATCCATTTCCAGCGTCGACGCCGCCGACATGAGCGCGTCGGGGGCGGCGGCGAATCCGCGGAAACACGTCTCGTAGCAGCGCGGAAATAGAGCATCATCGTCGGAAAGAAAAGCGAAGTACGGCGTCGTGATTTCGTCCAACGCTCGGGCGAAGTTCGCGGGGCCGCCGACATTCCGGTCGCGGCAGACGTATCGCACGCGCGCGTCGCGCGAGGCGAATGCCGCCACGACGGATTCCGTCTCGTCGCCCGACGCGTTGTCGAACACGATCACGACGAGATCGCGATATGTCTGTCCAAGCGCGCTCGCCACCGCCCGCCGCAGCAGCGAAGGCCGTCGATATGTCGGCACGATGACCGAGAGCGAAGCCATCTGTCAGGCGAACGAAACGACGGCATCGATGACGCGATCGACCCGATCGCGCCGCATGTTCGAATGCAGCGGCAGGGTGACTACTTCTTCTACGACGCGGTCTGTCACGGTCATGTCTCCGCGCCTCGCGCCCGCGAACGCGCTATGCTTGTGCACGGGAACGAAATGGATCCCAGCGTCCACGCCCCGGCTGCGTAGGTGCTCGATGAATGCGGAGCGCTTTCCCGACAGCACGCGCAGACTATAGATGAAGGGTGAAACGCCGGCGAAGTCGGATGCGGGAATGCGCGCCCACGAGAGTCTCGTGAAGGCGGCGTTGTACTCGCGGCAGACGACTTGGCGAGATGCGATGAACTCGTCGGCGCGCTTGATCTGCGAAACACCGACACTCGCCAGGATGTTGGTCAGGTGGTAGCGGTAGCCTTCGCTGACGACGTCATATTCCCACGCGCGCCGGTTCCGGTAGCGCTCGGTCGTGTCTTTGTCCACGCCCAGCAGGCGGAGGCGCTGCAGCCGTTCGCGCTCGCCGGCGTCGCCGACGACGACACAGCCTCCGTCGATGGACGTGACCACTTTGACCGGATCGAAGCTGAAGACGGCGACGTCGCCGTCGGCGCCGATCCGCGTGCCTGAGATTTCTGTTCCGAACGCGTGACACGCATCCTCGATGACCCGCAAACCCCGGGATTTGGCGAGCCGGTATACGCCCGCTCGATCGCAGGCGATGCCCGCGAAGTGCAATGGGATCAACGCCTTGGTGCGCGGCGTGATGAGCGCGGCCGCTTTCTCGCAATCCATGCCGAGATCGCCGTCACGGATATCGCACATGACGACCTCCGCACCGGACGCGCGGACGGCCTGATGATCGGCGACGTAATTGAAGGATGGCGTGATGACCTCGTCGCCCGGGCCGATCCCCGCCGCGCGGAGCGCGATGTGAAAAGCAGATGTGCCCGTGTTCACCGCGACCACGTAGCGTTGTTCGAGCCCGAGAAATGCCGCGATGCGCTCTTCGAATTCTTTGGTCGTCGCGCCCATACCCAACCAGCCGACGTCGAGCGCGTCGGTGAGGTGCTTCAGCGTGTCCACCCCGATGTGCGGCGCAAAGACCGGAACGCGTTCCTCGTGCACGTCAGTCCGCCACACAACGCAGATAGCCGCCGGGCGCTACGCTCACGAGCAGCTTGTCGTCGATCTCGCGGTCGATCTCAAAGCGCGGATTGAGCGCGAGAAATTCGCGCACCGCAGTCATCGGATTGTCGCCCTTCCCCCACGGTCGGTCGGGAAATGAATCCGCCGCCATGTGTTCGACGACCGTGTCCATCACGACCAGGTATCCGCCTTTTCGCACGAGCGGAGAATAGAGCGCTAGTTCCGCGCGCACGTGCGCGTGCGTGTGATTGGAGTCCAGCACAACCATCACGTTGTGCGCGCCGGCCGTTGCGGCGCGCACGCGCTGCGCGATCCTCTCATCCACCGATGAACCCTCGATGAGCGAGATCCTCGCGGCGAGCGGGTGCGATTCGATCGCCGCCCGGTTATGCGCGCGGATGTCGATGTCGACCGCGACCACTCGTCCGTCGCCGCCGAGAAGCTGCAGGAGCGACGCGAAGAGCACGGCGCTGCCGCCGTGCGCGATGCCCGTTTCTACGATCACCTCGGGCTTCGTCCGCCAGACGATCTCTTGCAGCGCGACGATGTCTTGTGGGTACTGGATGATCGGGCGGCCGAGCCACGTGAAATTGTACGAATAGCGGTGCTCGCACGACCGAAGGAAGAAATCCGTCGCGGCGGCGCGCAATTCGCGATCCGCCGCCATTGCCTCAACGCCCTGCGGAGAGGACGGCCTGCCTTCGTCGGTGCTCACGCTTAGGCTCCGCTCTGCGCGGCATGTGTGGTGCGCACTGCCGGCACGCCGGCGACCACCCAGCCTGACTCGACGTCACGCGTCACCACGGCGCCCGCGCCCACGACTGCGTCCGCGCCGATGTTGATACGCGGCAGCACGACCGCACCCGCGCCGATGAATGCCGCTCTACCCACCCGCACGCAGCCCGCCAGCGTTGCTCCCGGTCCGATGTGTACGCCGTCGGCGAGTTCACACTCGTGGTCGACCGTCGCGGCAGTATTGACGATGCATGCCACGCCGAGCTTCGCCCGCGTGCAGACGCAGGCGCGTACGAGGATCTGCGAGCCCGCTCCAACCGCCGCATCGCTCGCGACGAACGCGGTCGGATGGACGAGCGTCGCAGGCGTGAGTCCGCCGGACGCCAGCAGTTCGTGCAGCTCGAGGCGTTCGCGTCCGCGATCGCCGCCGATCGCCACGGCGAACGAGACCGACGTCCGGTCTCCCGCACGAAGCCAGCGATCGAAGCCTGAAGCGCCGATGTGGACCGGCACCTCGCCGAGCGGCGAGATGGCATGTGGATCGTTGTCGAAAAACGCCGCGGCGCGATACCCGGATGTCTCGAGAAACTCCGCGAGCACCTTCGCTTGCCCCTTCGTTCCCCACACGACGATCGGCGTTTGACCGTTCACGGTTCGACGGTCAGTCTCGGTATGGGCACGACGAAACGGCCGTGCCATGCCCGGATGCCCGCGAGTTGCTCCATCACTTCGTCTTTGAGGTTCCAAGGAAGGATCAACACATATTTCGGCCTTGCATGCAGGATGCGGTCCGGCGAATCGATCGGTATGCGCACGCCGGGGATCAATCGGCCTTGCTTGTGGGGATTCCGATCCACCGTATACGGTAACAAATCGGCGTGAATGCCGCAATAATTGAGGAGTGTTGTGGCTTTTGCCGGTGCGCCGTAACCCGCGACGCTCTCTTCGCGAGCCGCGGCGCCGCGCAAGAACTCATTCAGTCCGCTCTTGACCGTTTCGGCCGTCTTCGCCAAATCCGCGTACGGCTGCCAGGTCTGCAATCCGGCGGCGTCCTCGATCGCGCGAATGCGTGCCACATCCGGCGAAGGCTGCGCTTCGGCGACATGACGGACGTATAGCCGCAGCGATCCGCCGTGCGTCGGCAATTCCTCCACGTCGACGACGCGCATCTGGTGACGTTCGAACACAAGGGACGCGGTCGTCAGTGAGAAGTACGAAAAATGCTCGTGATAGATCGTGTCGATCTCACCGCGCGCGAGCAGCTGCAACAGGTGCGGGAATTCGAGCGTCAGCGTTCCGCCAGGCTTGAGCAATTCTCGAAGACCGGCCGCGAAATCGTTCAGGTCGGGAACATGCGCCAGAACGTTGTTCGCGATCAAGAGATCGGCGGCGCACCCAGATGCGGCAAGCGACCGACCTGTCTGCGCGCCGAGAAAGGCGACGCGCGTCGGAATGCCCTTTGCGACGGCGGCCATCGCGACATCGCGCGCGGGTTCGATACCGACCACGTCGAGCCCACGGCGGGCGAAACATTCGAGCAGGTACCCATCGTTGCTCGCCACCTCGACGATGCGCGATTCGGCTGAAAGCCCGAACCGCTCGACGGCACCGGCCGCGAAGCGTTCGACGTGCTCGAGCCACGATGTCGAATACGATGAGAAATATGCGTAATCGTCGGCGAAGATCTCGCGCGCCGACTGGAATTGTTCGAGCTGCACGAGCCAGCATTCGCGGCAGACGTGGAGCCGAAGCGGAAAGAACTGTTCGTCTTTCTCGCTCTTTGGATCGACGAAGGCGTTCGAAGGGGGTGACATCCCGAGATCGAGCGCGAGTCGCAGCGGGCCGCCGCACGAGCGGCACACAGCAGCGCTCACGCGACCGCCGCCTCGAAGCGCTCGATCTCGTCGCCCATCAATGTCGCCACGTCCGCGCCGCCGAGCTGCGCCCGGTACCACGCGACCGAGCGCCGGATGGCCGCTGCAAGGTCCACGCGCGATCGCCAGCCGAGCACTCGCGCAGCCGCCGTGCTGTCGAGCCGCAATGTGTTCGCCTCGACCGGATGCGCGCCCGCGGCTTGATGCCACGTCGCGCCGGCGCCCCACGCTTCCGCCAGTGCCTCGGCCACCCACTGGACCGGTCGCTCGTGATCCGGAGGCGGCCCGAGATTCCAGGCGCGGGCGATCGCTGCGCCGTCATCCGCGAAAAGCCTGCGCGCGATGTCGATGTATGCCGCAAGCGGATCCAGCACGAACTGCCAGGGCCGTATCGCAGCGGGGTAGCGAAGTTCGAGCGGTACGCCTGCGGTGAACGCCGCGATCGCATCAGGCACGAGCCGGTCCGCCGACCAGTCGCCGCCCCCGATGACGTTTCCAGCGCGCGCGATCGCGATGCGCGCCGCGCCGTCCGATCCGTCGCGCGGCGTCGCGCACAGACTCGCCGCGATGTGATCCGCACATGCCTTGCTCGCGGAATATGGCTCGTCACCGCCCAGCGGATCATCCTCCGCATGGCGCGGAGAGCCTGCGTGCAAGTCGTAGCACTTGTCGCTCGTCACGACGACGACTGCTCGGACGCTCTCGCACGCGCGGGCCGCAAGCACGACGTTCGCCGTGCCGATCGCATTCGTCTCGTACGTCCCTACCGGGTCGGCGATGCCCGCGCGGACGAGCGCCTGGGCCGCTAGATGAAAGATCACGGTCGGCCGGTGCGCGGCGATGCAGGTACCGAGCGCGGCTGCGTCGCGGATATCGCCGCTGCAAGAGTTCATGGACGTGGCGAGGCCTGAAAGCAGAAACGCATTTGGTCCCGGCTCCGGGTCGAGCGCAAAGCCTGCGACGTCGGCCCCAAGGCGGCACAGCCAGAACGAAAGCCACGCGCCTTTGAACCCGGTGTGGCCCGTGACGACGACGCGCCGCCCGCGCCAGAAGTCGCGCGCTTGGGTCGCCGCTATCAGCGCCACACTTTCCACGGTGCCCGGCCCGACGACCACAATTCATTCAGCGCATTCTTGTCGCGCAGCGTGTCGAGAGGCTGCCAGAAACCATCGTGCACGAATGCGGCGAGCTGGCCTTCGGCGGCAAGACTCTCCATCGGCTCGCGCTCCCAGACCGTCGCGTCGCCGCCGATGCGGTCGAGGACGCGCGGTGAGAGCACGAAATAGCCGCCGTTGATCCGCCCGCCTTCGCCCGCCGGCTTTTCGGCAAAGGCGGAGATCCGGTCGCGCGTGACCGTCAGCACCCCGAAGCGTCCGGGAGGCTGCGCTGCGGTCACCGTGGCGAGCAGTCCGCAGCGGCGGTGAAATGCGATCAAGTCGCCGACATTCACGTCGCTGAGGCCGTCACCGTACGTGAAACAGAAATCTTCTTCATCCTTCACATACGGCGCGACGCGCTTGAGGCGGCCGCCCGTGGCGGTGGCGTCGCCCGTCTCCACCAATGTCACCGACCACGGCTCCGCATGCGATTCGTGGACTTGCATGCGTCCGGACTTGATATCCAAGGTCACATCGGAACTGTGCAGCGCGTAGTTCGCGAAATATTCTTTTATGACGTAGCCGCGATATCCCAGACATATCACAAAATCATTGACGCCGTGCGCGGCATACGTCTTCATGATATGCCAGAGAACCGGATGACCGCCCACCTCTACCATCGGCTTCGGACGGACTTGCGTCTCCTCGCTGATGCGCGTGCCCAATCCGCCGGCCAGGATGACGGCTTTCATCGCGACGTGCTTTCCGCGCGCGGACGTGCGGCCCTCCCCGACGCGTTCGCGAGCGCGTCGCGCATCGCCGCGAGCGGCGCGGGCAAGCCTGTCCACCATTCGAACGAACGCGCCCCTTGATGCAGCAGCATGCCGAGTCCGTCAATGCGCGTTGCTCCGACGTTCGAAGGGACCGGCGATCGCGCGGCATGATAGTTCGCATCCGCTATCAGCGCATCGCCCGCGATGTGCGCGAGGATCTCATCCGGCACGTTCGCATCGCTCGGAAGCGCCGAGACGACGATCGACGCGAGGCCCGACGGTTGTGGTCCAACGAGGCGCGCGCGTTCGAGCGTCCGCGACCAGCACGCGACGATCGCTCCGGCGTCGGCGAGCGCGATGCCGATCGCGCGCGCTGCCGGCCCGGCGCCGAGCACGAGGACGCGGACGCCTCGCAATGTTCCGGGCCAGTTCTCCGCGAGCGAATCGAGCATGCCGGAGCCGTCCGTGTTGTGGCCCACGATGCGTTCCCCATCGAGGCGCGCGACGTTGACACCTCCGACGCGTTTGGCCTCCGGCGTGAGCTCGTCGACAAGAGGAAGCAGCGCTTCTTTGAGCGGTGTGGTCGCGTTGAATCCGGCCCATGCTTCGCGGCGGAAGCGGGAGATGAGCGCCGGCAAACCAGCGATATCCGTGCGCAGGGCGCTATACGTCGCGTTCCATTCGCTCGCAGCGAACGCAGCCGTCTGCATCGCGGGAGAGAGCGAATGGACGATGGGATCGCCGATGATCGCATATCGCGCGGGCGAACCGGCCGTCACGTGACGTGACCGCTGCGGCGCAATCTTTCGAGCAGCGGACGTTCGAGAAGTCGGATGACTTTGGTCGTCGGGAATTCCGCCGCACCCAAGGGCCTCACGAGCACCGCGCGCATGCCGACCAGCTTGCCGCCCAGGACGTCCGTGAAGATCTGATCGCCGACGACTGCCGCCTGTTTCGCCGTGACCCCGAGCGCGCGCAATGCGCCGCGAAAAGCCCACGGCGACGGTTTTAAGGCGCCGGCGATCGAGCTCACGCCGAAATCATCCGCGATCGCTCGCGCCGCCGATGAATAGTTGTTCGTCAAGAGGCACACTTTGATGCCGGCTTTTTGGACCGACCGCAACCAGGCGTCGCCGTCAGGCGTGACCTCGCGCGAGTTCCATGGCACAAGCGTGTTGTCGAGATCCACGACAAGACCACGGACGCCCCAGCGCTCGAACATCCCGATATCGACGTCTGCGAGCCGCTGCGCGAACGCATCGGGGGTGAGAAAGGCCATCAGGTTCAGCGCGGGCGACCTCGCAGCGGTTCTGCCCGCAAGTGATGGATCGTCTCCACGAAACGCGTCGTGCCGGAATGACTGTTCAAAATGATCGAGTGCGTTCGTGCGCCGTTTCCGGAGAAACGGACACCGCGGCACAAGTCACCGTCGGTGATGCCCGTCGCGACGAACGTCACTTCGTTCGTCTTCACAAGATCATCCATCGACAAAATGCGGTCGATCTCGCCGAAGCCCATTTCCTTCGCCCGCTTCACTTCGCCGTCGTTCCGGAATTTCAGACGGCCCATGAACCCGCCTCCCAGGCATTTCAGCGCCGCGGCCGCGAGCACGCCTTCCGGCGCGCCGCCCGTGCCCATCGAGACGTGGATGCCGGTGCTGTCGATCGCGGTTGCGATCGCGGCGTCGACGTCGCCGTCGGAGATCAGCTTGATGCGAGCGCCGGCCGATCGCACTTCCTCGATCAGCTCCTTGTGGCGCGGCCTATCCAAGATGACCACCGTGACGTCCGTGATGGGCCGTTCGATCGCGTTAGCGACGAGTTGAAGATTTTCTTTGACCGACGCATCGAGGTGCACGTATTGCGCCGCCCTCGGACCAACGGCAAGCTTATCCATGTAGGTGTCCGGCGCGTTCAAAAGACCGCCCTTGCTCGTGACCGCGAGCACCGCGATCGAGTTAGGCAGGCCGTTCGCGACGAGATTCGTGCCCTCTACAGGGTCGACGGCGATGTCGACCTCCATACCTCCCCGGCCGAGTTGCTCGCCGATGTAGAGCATGGGCGCTTCGTCGCGCTCGCCCTCGCCGATGACGATCCTACCCGAGATGTCCATCTCGTTGAGCACGAACCGCATCTTTTCGACGGCTGCGCCGTCCGCAAGATTTCGCTCGCCCTTGCCCATCCAACGCGAAGCCGCGAGCGCGGCGGCTTCGGTGACCTTGACGAAATCCAGCGTATCCATGTTATGTCGACTCCTGCACGGTGAGGTTCAAGAATTGAGATCTGCCCATCGCGCGACGACGTCCGTCACGGTCTGGGCCGCTCCGCTCCGCTGCACTGCAAGGCTGCGATTCGGCGTCGGCGTTCCGGCGGCCGTGCGTTCATCCGTCGACCACGACCCGCGCGTATAGCGATATTCGATCTGCGTGCCGGGCGCGAGTTGCATGACGACCGTGAAACGCCCGCCGCTCAGCGGCGTCATGCGCACGCCGTTCGGCGTCCACGAGCTCGCGTTGGTGGCAAGATAGACCGTGTCGCCCGGCGGCGTGTTGGGCGGGACCGCGACGATGAACGTCACGGCGACCGATGCCGCTTGAGATGGTATGCCGCGGAACGGCGTGCGAGACGCCACCACGTCGAAAGCCGAACCCGACGTCGAGTCCGTGCGCATGAGCACGTAGATGCCGGTATGCAGCGAGGCGATCGCAGCGGTCGCGCTGCCGACCAGCTTGTATGCGTTGCCGTCGGCGCAGACGAGGTATCCGTTTTGGGCGGCGATCACTTGTGTCGTGACGGTCGCGAAGCGCGCGAGGATGGACGTCACCACGCCGCTTGCGTTGAGCGAGAGGTCGACGGGTTCGCCGGGCATGAGTTTGGAGAGGGTTGCGGCCTGCGGCTCGGACCCGGCCTCCGCTTCCGTCACGGCCGCATCGGCGGCGACGCGCACCGCGCGCAGCGAGCCATCGCGTTCGATGGTCAGGAGCGTACCGTTCGAATCCGCGCCAAGGCTCACGAAGATGCCGGACAGCGCGGTTTGACTCGTCGCGTCGGTCGCCGCAGCCGTCGCAGAGATGCACATCGTGAAAGCGGCCACGGCGATGATGCTCGTCGCAACGCGGCGTGACATGTCCCGCCTATTGCCCAACTCATGACAAATCCCTCGGCGGAGCATGCATCCGGCTGAGACGTTCGCGCGTGGAGGGCCGTACTGCGGAACCGCGAAAAGCGCGTGCCGTGGATGCCGCTCAAGCCGAACCGGCGCGCCAGCCGCTCGCGGAGCCGCTCGGCAGCCACTCGCTGCCCGCGGGCTTGCGTCATCGCATCCGCGTCGCCGTCGTCGGCGGCGCCGGAGCATCGGCCGGTTTCTTCGGCTGGTACGTCGCTGCGACCCACGGCATCGTCGGATCCGAAGCATACTTTCCACTTGCAGCGGCGATGCTCGTCGCAGCCGCCGCGACGATCGCGGTCTGGCGGCTGTACGCCGGTTTCGCGGCGAAGCGGATCGGCATCGGCGAACCGACGATGCTTCGCGCCGACGCGTATTCGTTTCTCTCCTTTTACGCGCTCTGGGCGTACGTCGTCAGCGATCAGAATACGATCTCATCTGCGACCGGCGTCCTCGCCGCCGTTGTGCTGCTCTGGATCGCCGTCAAAGTCGGCGTCCTCGCTCGATTTTCGTTGACGGTGCGCGCCGTCGCCGCCGTCTTCATCGCGACGCGCGTGCCGATCATCATCGTCGCGATGCTCGGCGCCATCGTCATCGGTCAGCGCGCGGGCCAGCATTGGAGCCCGCAACATGGGCTGCTCGATGTCCTCGGCCGATGGGATGCACAGCACTATCTCGCGATCGCCACCGTCGGCTATCACGGG
Source organism: Candidatus Eremiobacteraceae bacterium (assembly GCA_035295225.1). Lineage (NCBI taxonomy): Bacteria > Bacillati > Vulcanimicrobiota > Vulcanimicrobiia > Candidatus Eremiobacterales > Candidatus Eremiobacteraceae > Candidatus Eremiobacteraceae bacterium. Next base: position 24,582 of record DATGJI010000049.1, read on the forward strand.
AAAGATATGGCGTTTTTCCCTCTCTACCCGTTTCTTATAAGCCGCTTGGGCGCCTTGATCGGCGACCACTTCATCGCCGGTCTGCTCATCTCGAACATCGCGTTCTTCGTGGCGCTGGCCTATCTTTTCGCGTTGACCAAACTGGAATTCGGCGACCATGAGACCGCATTCCACGCCATCTTTTACATCGCGATCTTTCCGACCGCGATCTTTTTCTCCGTCGTATACACCGAATCGCTGTTCCTCGCGCTGACGGTCGCATCGGTCTACTACGCGCGGCGGGGCAACTTCATCACAGCGGGAGTCGTGGGAGCGCTGGCGTCGCTCACACGCGTGGAAGGCGTGCTGCTCGTCCTGCCGCTGGCATACGAAGTGTGGCGCCAATGGCACGAGCGCAGAGGCACGACGCTTGCTCGGGGCGCGATCGGCCTCGCGCTGATACCGGCCGGCCTCGTCGTCTATATGGCGTATCTCTACGCCTTGGTCGGTGACCCGCTCTACTTCCAAAAGGTGCAGGCCAGCTGGAACCGGCACCTCGCCCCCCCGTGGGTCAGCATCAGCAACACGCTGCAGGAGCTGAGCCGGACGCCGATCGCGTCGAGCGGCGCCATCAATCACCTCTTGGAACTCGCGTTCACGCTTTCGTTTCTGGCGCTCCTCGTCGTGGCGTTCCGCTCGCTGCGTCCGACGTATGCGCTCTATTTCGCTGCTTCGCTTCTCGTGCCGATGTCCACAGCGAGCCTCATGAGCATGCCCCGCTTCGACCTCGTCGTGTTCCCCGCGTTCATGCTCTTGGCGCTGTGGGGCAGGCGTCCGGTCGTGAATTCCGCGATCGTCTCGCTGTCGCTCACGCTGCTTGGCGTCTTCACGGTCTTTTTCGCCGACTGGTATTGGCTCGCGTGACGCGCTCTGTGGCCATAAAACCGCGGCGAGGCGTTCGTCAGTTCTTCAAGTTCGGCGTGGTCGGCGCATCCGGCGCAGCGGTGAGTTTCGTCGTCTTTCACGCCCTGAATCATTACGGGATCATCAAGACGGTGGCGTTCGCGATCGGATTCCTACTGGGCGGCGTCAACAACTATTGGTGGAACCGCCACTGGACGTTTCGAAGCCGAGGTCATGCGGGCAAGGAGCTAGCGCAGTTCCTGGCGGTCTCCGCGCTCGCGCTTGCGGTGAGCGAACCCATCCTCATCGTCTTGGATCGCGCGCTTCCGGCAACGCTTGCTCACCGTCCTTCGTTCGTCTGGTTCGGAGCGACGCTGGCCGGCATGGCGATAAATTTCTTCGTCAATAAATATTGGACGTTTCGTCACACGCATCTCACCGAGGGCCGTGCGGACTCGTGACTGACGCCGTCCGGCGGCGGCTGCCGCTGCTCGGCGTTCTCGTGCTCGCGGCCGCGCTGCGGCTATACGGCTTGCACAACCCGATCTTGGACCACCCCGGATGGAGGCAAGGCGACGAAGCAGCGATCGCGCGCAACTTCGCTCAACTCGAGAACGACATCGGCAGGCCCCAGACAGATTACGACGGACCTCCGCCGAATTACGTGGAGCTCGAACTCCAAATCGTGCCCTATCTCGCCGCGCAGGCATATCGCGCTTTTGGCGTCCACGAGATCTTCGCGCGGCTCATCGTCATAGCGTTCAGCCTCGGCACGGTCGTGCTCTTGTATCTCTTCGGCCGTGACGTTTTCTCGCGGCGCGCCGGGCTGGTCGCCGCCCTTGCGTTTGCGGTCGCGCCGGGCGCCGTGTATTACGGCAGGACGTTCACGCCGGACACGGTCATGCTGTTCTTCATGACGGGCACGCTCTATTGGTGGTGGCGTTTTTGCGATCGCCGCGACCGTGCCGATTTCGCATGGGCCGTGATCTTCGGCGCGTTCGCGTGGCTTGCCAAACCGGTCGCGCTCATAGCGTTTGTTCCGATCGTCGCGCTGGAAGTGTCGCGCCGCTCTTGGCGGGGAATGCTACAAGACGGCTATCTCTATGCGTATGCCGTGCTCACGCTTATCCCCAGCTTCTTCTACTTCCGTCACGTGCACGACATCGCAGAGTGGCACTGGGCATCCGGCATCACGCAACTCCATGTCCTGCCTGCGCTGCGCACCGCTCTGACGTCTGCGCACGGCCTGCTCGGCGCCTTGCAAGGCATGCTCGCGCTCTTGCGCATGCTTGCGTCGACCGTCCTCGGGCCCGTGCTCTTCGCGACCGCAGTTTTCTCTTGGTTCGCTCTCCCGCGCGATGAGCGAGAGCGCGATCGTTTATGGTTCTTCGGCGGATGGCTCGCCGCGTTCGCCGCGTATGCCTTCACCGTCGTGAACGTCGAACGCGTCGACTACTATCTATTTCCTATACTGCCGCTCGCCGCGCTCATCACGGGCGGCGCGCTCGATAGTTTCGCCGGCTTACGCGCGCTGCGTGCGGACGTGCCCACGCTCGCCGCGCTCGGCGCCGCGCTGTTCGTGGTCGTCTACGCGAACATGCTCGAGATCCACGCTTACTACACGTGGAGCCGCCCGGTGTATTCGGCAGCAAGCGAACTCGACCGCGTGCTCCCCGAAGGGGCCCTCGTGGTCATGGGTCACTACGATCCGTCCGTGCTCTACGTCATAGGACGCAAGGGCTGGGAGGAAGATCCGCTGCTGTGGACCGTGCACGACATGCAGAGCGCTCAACGGAAGGGCGCGGCCTACTTCATCGCCGTCGAACTTCCGCGCCTGCGCGCGAACAAAGCGTTGTACGCATATCTGCAGCGCTTCGCACGCGTGCCGGTTTCATCGGGTTGGCGTGTGTACGACCTGCGGCGGCGGGCGCCGTCAGGGGATGGGTAGCAGTTCCGGCGCTTGTGTCTGCGCGGCTTCCCTGCGGTTCTCCGCGCCCGACTGCACGAGCGCGCGATAACTGACCAACCGTTGGGTCGAGCGGCGCGCTTCGAACTCGAGGTTGTACGAATCGACGATCGCTTTCGTGAGATGCCCCGTGTCGTAGTCGGCGCGAAACGTCTTCAGCTCTTTCGCTATCTGCTTGTTCGCGGAGACGATCGTCTTCAGACCATCGGTTATCGAAGTGCCCATCGTCTCATAGAGCGGATAGTTCGCCAAGACGACCTCACGGCGGATCTTCGCCTGCTCGATCTGCGTCGCAAGAGCCTGCGCGACCGAATCTGACGGCGCGTATGCAAGCGCTTGCGTGATATCCGCGCCGGCGGCATCGAGCTTACTGTCGGTGAACTCGGCTTTGGCGCGCAGCGATAATGCCGTGGCGAGTCCCGCCCGAGCCCGCACGTTCTTGGAATCGAGCCGCAGCGCCAATTCGTATTCACCGAGCGCTTCGGCGACGTTCCCCGATTTCAGCGCGGCATCGCCTTGCGACGTGCGCAGGTCCACCATCCAGCGGGAAGCGCCTCCGCATCCTCCGGCGGCCAGCGCCATCGCAAGGACGAAGGCGGCTGCGAGCGGTCTAGCGGTGGTGGATGCCATGGTCATAGAGGAATCTTGCGACATGCGCGATCACTCCCGCTGCCGGCACGAGCAGCACTTGCGACAAGAGCGTGCCGACGATGCCGGTCAGCACGAGATACAGCAACATTGCTTTCACATCCGCTTCCGGACGTTGTTCGAGCGCCGTCTGGTCCGTGATGAGCGCGGCGGCCGGATCGACGATGAGCGTCAGCGTGATTGTCGCGACGCCCGTGATCAGACCGGAGAGCGCGATGCAGGTAGCGGTCACTTCGGGCGCCAGCACGCTCGCATACAGACTCGAGAGCGGTCCGGCGACCCAGAACGCGGTGACGACGACGTTCCAGATGAGAAACGATTTCGGCAACGCCTTTGCCTGGTAGCGCAGCGTCGCGGCCGTCGGAATCCGGAATTCCGAGAAGACCCACGTGAAGACGGACGGAGATGCGAGCCGCCCGAGCGCGGCGATGAGCGATCCTGAGCGTTCGAACGATCCGATCCCGCGCGCGAGAATGCGAGCTGACCACGGGATGAGCGCGCCGCCTATCGCAGCGCCGAAGGTGGCCGCGATCATGACGAGGCGAAGGCTTGCGTCGAAGCCGGTGACGTCGTGCGTGCTTCGCGCATGATCGGTGAGCGACGAAAGCAGCGGCGCGTAAAAGAGGTTGAGCAGCCTGCCGGTCGTGGCGAACAGGTTGAAGAGCGTCAAGCCGGTCGCGACGCGCTTCGTCCGCACGCCGGCGAGACGCGCCGCGCCCGATGCCATCTGCAGGGCCTGGGCGAACATGTACAGGACAGCGGCGACGATCAGGTAGAGGTCGGGGAAATGGCGGAATACGTCCACAGCCGCGCCTTATGCTGACTGGGCTAACGCGTCGCCGTCAAACGCCTCGTCAACCGGACCGACCACCGTCATCGCGAAACTTCCGGATGCGAACATCGACGCGGCCAGCGCATCGACCTCCGGCTTCGTCACCGCGTCGATACGCTCGGCGACTTCGGCCGCCGGCACGTTGCGGCCGACATTGAATTCCGTGCGCCCCAATCGCAGCATGCGCGTGCTCGTGCTCTCAAGGGAAAGCAGCATGCCGCCCTTGAGGTGTTCTTTCGCGCGTGCCACTTCGAGATCGCTGACGCCCGCGGCGGCCATGTGCGCGAGCTCCGAGCGGATCAGACGGACGACTTCTGCCGCGTTTTGCGGCCGCGCCGCGGCGGCCACCGCAAACGTTCCCCCGGGCCGATACGCGTTGTGCATCGAGTACACGCTGTAGACGAGGCCGCGCTTCTCGCGGATCTCCTGGAAGAGCCGCGAGGCCATGCCGCCCCCGAGTATCGCGTCGAGGACCGAGACGATGTACCGCCGCTCGTCGGAGACAGCCATACCTTCGACCCCGATGAGGATATACGTCTGCTCGCAGTCCTTGCGCTGGACCACGCGAACCGGATAGAACTCGGGCCGCGCGACGTCTGCGGGCGATAACCCGCCGCGCATCTGGCCGAGCAGACGTTCTGTCTGCGTGACGAATTCGTCGTGATCGACGTTGCCCGCCGCCGTGAGCACCACCGCCGCGGGTGAATAGTGGGCGCTCATGTACGAACGGATGAGCTCGGGCGTCAATCCCGACACGGTGGATGCATAGCCGATGATCGGCTCCCCGAGAGGGCTGCCTGACCAGGCGGATTTCAAGAACAGATCTTGGTTTATCTCGTCGGGCGAATCGTCGTACATGCGGATCTCTTCAAGCACGACCTGCTGTTCTTTGCGCAGTTCCACCGGATCGAAGTTCGAGTGCAAAAACATATCCGCGAGCACCTCTAGCGCAAGCGGGCCATGCTCATCGACGACACGCGCATGATAGCACGTCGCTTCTTTGTCGGTGAAGGCATTGAGATTTCCCCCGATCGAATCCATCAGCTCGGCGATCTCGCGCGCGCTGCGTGTCGGGGTGCCCTTGAACAGCATGTGCTCGATGACGTGGGAGATGCCGCGCTGGCCGGACTCCTCGTGCGCCGATCCGATGCCGACCCACAGACCGAGACTTATGCTGCGCACGTGCGCGATGCGCTCCGTGATGACCCGGATGCCGTTGCGCAGCGTCGATTTGCGATAGGTATCGTTCAGTTCCGCCATGCTCGATTTCGTCGATTCAGATCTGCGGCCCAGGCCGCATCGATGTATGCTCGCTCCGGCGCACGCCCGCGGATCACCGCGATCGAGAATACCGTGCGATCGGTAGGTACGGCCAGGTCACCGGCGACCGTCGCCCCGGCCGGCACAGGTTGCGGCACGACCGCCCACACGTCAACTTCGCCGACGCTCGGCGCGGCGGCAAGCGCCGCCGCCGCCATGTCGCGTGCGTCCGCCTCAAATCCGTCGGGCGTCACGGGCGCATGCAGCCCGCGGCCGGATAACATGATGCCGGCGACGGTCGCCGGCGGCACGTTCAAAACGCGGACCTTCTCGATCGGCTCGGAATACGAGTTCTGCAGGAGCCGGACGCCGATGAGTTCGGCTATGGGAGCATCGTTCCCCTCGGCGCGTTCGCGCGCGATCGAGACGAGCGCAGCTTGGCTCGGTGCTGCGGGTCCGGCGAACGCGCCCGCCCCGAGGACCGTGCGGAACAGCGCGACGCCGGCGCCGTGCAGCACCCGGTATCTCGGTAAGGCGAAGAGGTCGGTCATCGCTCGCGGTCCGATTCTGCCAGGTTCGGTCGTGAACGCGGCGCCGATCCCGGCGCGCGCGAGCGTTGCTTCGACGCGCGAGTCCCAGCGGCCGGCGGGGTACGCAAAATCGCTCACCGGTGCTTTTGTCCACGATTGCAGAGCGGCGATCGAATCGTCGATCTCGGCGGCGCGCGCCGTCGCGGAGAGCAGGGTCAAGTCGGAGTGATGGACGGTGTGCGCGCCGAGCTCCATGCCCTGTTCGTTCAGGCTGCGCACTTGCGCGACCGAAACGTGGCCGGCCGTTCCGACCAGACCGGTCGAGATGAAGAACGTGCCAACTGCGCCGTCTGCGACGAGCAGCGGGGCCGCGATCGTCGAAGCATCGGCGTAGCCGTCATCGAAGGTCAAGGCGACTTCGCACGGAGCGAGCTCGCCGTCGCGCGCATCGCGGACCAACTGAGCGGCGCGCACGAGCGTGCAACCACGCCGGCGCAGCCACAAGAGCTGTTGCGCGAATTCTTGCGGAGAGACCGTCAGCGCGCGAGCGTATCGACCGGGGGGCGAGTCAGGCGCCACGTGGTGGTACATGAACACCGCCGCGACCGCCGCAACAACGATCCGCATCGGCCCGCCGCGTCAGTACGAACGCGCGAAAAACGCGCGGACGGGCGCAGGACATCCGCAGTACGCGCAGAGCGCCCCAGGATCCGCGGGGCCCGAGATGACGCGCGACACGGCGCTGGTCTCCGCTTTGATGGAAAGCTCGCACTCGGTGCGCGCGCACCACGCAGCTGAGACGAAGCCTGTCTGCGCGACGAGCCCGTCGACGAACGACTTCCGGTCGTGCGCGACCACGGTCCGGCGATTCCGCTCGTCGAGCGCGCGCGCGTGCAGCGACCGTTGGATATCGGCGAGGATCTCGACGACGCGCGCCGCGAGCTGTTCGCGCGGCACGGCGATTTTTTCAAGCGTATCGCGGCGCGCGAGCGTCACCTGCCCCGCCGCGATATCGCGGGGGCCGATCTCAGCGCGCAGAGGCACGCCGCGCATTTCCCACTCGTTGAACTTCCAGGGCGCGGTCTGTTCCTGCCGGTCGTCCACATGCGTTCGCGCGACGCCTTGGAGCAATGCTTCGATTTCGCGAGCGGCGATCGCGACGGAATCGTCCCCTTTCTTCGGAATAGGGACGACGACGACTTGGTGCGGCGCGATGGCAGGCGGCAGGACGAGGCCGCGATCGTCGCCATGCACCATGATGACGCCGCCCAAAATCCGCCACGAGACGCCCCACGATGTGGTCCACGCGTGCTTGATCTGTTCGTCCACATCCGTGAACTTGATATCGTAGGCTTTTGCGAAGTGCTGGCCGAGCTCGTGCGACGTGCCGGCTTGTAGCGCTTTGCCGTCGGGCATGAGCGCCTCGATGGCGAATGTCGCGGCCGCGCCAGCGAATTTTTCGTGGTCGCTCTTCTGACCGGTGATCACCGGCAGACAGAGGACGTCCTCCGCCACGGACCGGTAGATCTCGAGCATGCGCTGCACTTCTTCTGCCGCTTCGGCCTGCGTCGCGTGCGCCGTGTGCCCTTCTTGCCACAGAAATTCCAGCGTTCTCAAAAACGGGCGGGTGGCTTTCTCCCAACGCACGACGTTCGCCCACTGATTGATCAAGATCGGCAGGTCGCGATGCGACTGGATCCAGCGTGCGTACATCATGCCGATGATGACTTCGGACGTCGGCCGGATCGCGAGCCGTTCCGTGAGTTTTTCGCCCCCGCCCTCGGTCACCCAGGCGACCTCCGGCGCAAAACCCTCCACGTGCTCGGCTTCGCGCGCAAGCAAGCTCTCGGGTATGAAGAGCGGGAAATACGCGTTCTGATGGCCGCTGGCTTTGAAGCGGCGATCGAATTCCTCGCGGATCAGATCCCATATCGCGAAGCCGTACGGGCGGAGCACGATGCAGCCGCGCACGGGCGCATAGTCCACGAGCTGCGCGCGCAAACAGACCTGCGTGTACCAGTCCGAAAGATCCGCGCCTTTCGGTGGAATGCTCTTCATCTCTCGCTTGGCCGCATCATCGCGCATGCGGTTCAATTCCGGCGGCCAGTGCAAAACCCTTGGTCACGTGTGGAAGAACGCGATGCGCACAGATTCGCCCGGCACGTCGCGCGGGAAATACCATTGTCCGCCGAGCTGATACGTCGCGGCCAAGAAGTGTGCGATGCGCAATCGCGGATCCACCTGATACGGTTGATACTCGATATACCAGATGCGCGCATGGCCGCGCAACGCTTCGATGGTGGACTGCACATCGTCAGGCGAGAGAAGGCCGCCGTACGTCCTGCCCGCCAGCAGGTCTGTGCGGTCGATGACGCGGATCGGCGTGCCGCGGACGAAGACAAAGACGTCTTGCGGAGCCGCACTTGACCGGAGCACGCGCTCCACGGCCGGCCAGTCCGCGGTGTAGTTCGACGGAATGGCGGCGTATGCGATTGCTTGCGCCGCGAGCGCCGCGCCGGCTGCCGCAAGCGCGATGCGTGCCGCAAAGCGACGGGAATGCAAAGCCTCGGCAACTGCCACGCCGAGCCACGCGCACAACGCGTACGCGGCGACGAGGTAGTAGCGGTCCATATACAACGCCTTGTGCGTTGCGATCGCCGCGGCGACCGTCAACGCCGCAGGCAACGCGAGGTACGGAAGCATTGTCGAGCCGGCCCGCCGCAATGTTGCCACAAACGCCCAGATCGCGGCGAGCCAGACCAGCGCTGACAACGCCATCAGTACCGGCCCTTGTGCAAAGGGCGCGATCGTCGCCTGCGCGGCGAGGGCGGCGATGGATCCTGGAACGTCGTTCAACTCTTGCGCAAATGCGAGACCGCCGCGCGGGGACTGGTGGAGGAAGACCGGCAGTTGCGGCAGCCACGAACAGATCGCGACCATGGCGCCGATGAGCCCGCGAACGAGCGCGCCGCGCCGCGCGACGAGAAGAAAAGCCAGTTGGGCCGCGAGAAAGAAAAAGCCGAGGTAGAGCAGCCAGATGCTGATCGCGCTGCAGGCCGTCCATCCTATCCATGCGCAGCGCCGCGCAGTCGGCGAGACAGCGCCGCCCGACACCGCGATCGACAGCAGCACGAACGATGCCACAATAGCGGCGTCGAATGGAGCGTACATGCGGATCATGCCGTCGTAGTAGATAAGCGAAGGCATCAACGCGGCAGCGCCGCCTGCGGCGACGGCGGCGCCCGGCTCCATGTTCCAGACGAGAAGCAGACGCATGAGCAACCAGACGGAGAGCGTGCCGAGCAGCGCCATCGCGATCCGCACGACGACGTCCGGAGCATGGAGCGCGACGAACGGTTTGAGGAAGAACGTGAAACCGGGCGGATGGACATCCGCGTGATAGAGATAGGCTAGGGCATCGCTCGCCTTCTCGCCCGCGAGCTGCAGCGACAGTCCCTCATCCACATGGAGCGGTCGCGCGACCGCTTCGTAGATGCGCAAGGCCGCGGCCGCAATAAGGACCGCGGCCATGCCGCGACCGGCGGACCAGAACCTGCTCAACGATAGCCGGGATATCGCTCGGCGATAACTTTTTCTATCTCCTCGCGAAGGCCGCCTAAGAGTTCCGCCTCGGGCAATGAGCGCACTTTCACGCCGTCGCGATAGATGAGCCCCATCCCCTTACCGCCGGCGATGCCCACATCCGCCATGGATGCTTCACCCGGTCCGTTGACGGCGCAGCCCATGACTGCGACCTTTACCGGCGCGCGATATTCCGCCGTCACCTGTTCGACGAGTTCCGCGAGCTTGAGGATATCGACTTGCACGCGGCCACACGAAGGGCATGCGGTGATCTCCGGTCCGCGCTCGCGCAGGCCGAGCGATTTCAAAATCTCCCAGCAGACGGGAACCTCTTCGATCGGGTCTGCGGCAAGCGATACGCGGATTGTGTCGCCTATGCCCTCGGCCAGCAAGATACCAAGTCCCACGCTGCTCTTCACCGTTCCGGTGCGCAGCGTACCGGCTTCGGTGATGCCGAGATGGAGCGGATAGTCGCACTCGGCCGCGAGCATACGATAGGCGAGCACCGTCGAGCGCACGTCATGCGCCTTCAGCGATACGACGGTGTCGAAAAAATCGAGCTCCTCAAGGATGCGGATGTGCCGGCGCGCGGATTCTACCATGCCTGCCGGCGTGCGTCCGAGCGACTGGACGATGTCGGGCGCGAGCGAGCCCATGTTCACGCCGATGCGGATCGGCATGGACTGCGCCTTGGCCGCGCGCACGACCTCGCGGACCTTCTGCGCATCGCGGATGTTGCCAGGGTTCAGGCGCAGTTTATCCCAGCCGGCCTCGATGGCTGCCAGAGCAAAGCGGTGGTCGAAATGGATGTCGGCGACCAACGGTACGCTTGCGCCTTGTTTGATCTTCTTGCACGCTGCCGCGGCTTTCTGATCCGGCACGGAGATGCGGACGATCTCGCAGCCCGCCGCAGCCAGCCGCTCCACTTGGTCGAGCGTGGCGGCCCAATCATCGGTCTTGGTCGTGGTCATGGACTGCACGCTGATCGGCGCCCCGCCGCCGATCGCGATTCGTCCGACGTTCACGCGGCGCGCGGCGCGCCGAGGAGCAAGCGGAGGCTGCGCGTCGCGTTCGCGCACGCCGCTCCACTGCGGAACCTGATCGAGCGTCACAGGCCTCCCTTTCCGGAGACCCATTGTGCGATGTCGTGGTAGGTCACCACGATGAACAGCAGCATGATCACCGCGAAACCGGTGAGATGCACAAGGCCTTCTTTCTCAGGGTCGACCGGTCGTCCGCGCACGCCTTCCACGACGAGGAACGCTAAGCGGCCGCCATCGAGCGCCGGGATCGGCAAGAGATTGAACAAAGCGAGCACGACCGAAAGGTCGCCGGCGATCGTGAGCACGTAGATCGCGCCCGATTGCTCAGCCTGGATCACGATCCGTGCCACACCGACGGTGCCATGGATCGCGGACGAGTCGCGGCGCTGTATCGCGCTCACGATCGATGTCACCTCGAGGTTGACGAAATCGCCGACGTTCGTAAAACCGAAACCAAGCGCCGCGAGCGCAGATCCCTGAACGAAAGTTGTTCTCGGTATGAAGCCGAGGAGCCCAACCGTGGCGCCGTTGGGAAGCGTGCTCGATTCCGTCGTGATCCGATAGTGAAGGATCGCTTTACCGCGACGCACATCGACGGTCACCGGTTTGACGACTTCACGATGGATCGAATCGACGAGTTGGTCGCCGCTCTTCACGGGTTGACCGTTGAAGGCGACGATCTCGTCTCCCGCCAGCAGCCCGGCACGCGCTGCGGGCGCACCGGGAATCACCGAATCGATGATGTTGGTCCTGCCCGTCGGCACGCCGAACGTGAAGCCGATCAGCGCGTAGATCGCAACGGCGAGTATAAGGTTGAAAACCGGTCCCGCCAAAATGATGACGAACCGCTGCCAAAGCTTTTTGTGCTGAAAATTGCCGGGGTCGGCAGTCCCGTCGTCGGCGGTGTCCTCGCCTCGCATCTTGCAGTAGCCGCCTAACGGCAGCGCGTTAATGCTGTACGCGGTGCCGCCGCGGGTGACGGATGCGAGCCTTGGGCCGAAGCCGACCGCGAACTCCTCGACGTGAACCCCGAAGCGCTTCGCAAAGACGAAATGCCCGAATTCGTGGAATACGACGAGGACGGCAAGCATGAGGAGAAAGACCGCGACTTGCCAGATGACCGCGGGGTCGAAGGCGAGGAGCAGAGCGACGATAGCCGGACTTCCGATGACTTTTTCTTCCGTGCGCTAGTGCGCGGCTGCGAGTATTGCGGCGTGTGCGTGCGCGCGCGCCCAACGGTCCGCGTCCGCCACCGCCTCTTCGGAGACGATGTGGCTCTCGTGGGCCTCGAGCGCGCCGGCGACCAGCGCTGCGATGTCGGTGAGTTGGATTTTCCCCGCAAGATATGCCCGTCCTGCCTCTTCGTTCGCCGCCGAGAGCACGGCGGGATACGTACCGCCGCGCGCGAGGGCGTCATAGGCGAGGCGAAGGCAAGGGAACCGCGCGTCGTCGACGGGCTCGAATGCCAGCGTCGTCGCGCGACCTCCGAGTCCGATCGCGCGGCGCGTCGGTTCTGCGCCGGGCCCCGAGGGAAGACGCTGCGGGTACGCGAGCGCGAACCCGATCGGAACACGCATGTCGGGCGACGCCAACTGCGACTTGACGCTGCCATCGCGGAAGAGCACGAAGGCGTGTACGATGCTTTCGCGGTGGACGACGACTTCGATCTGTTTTCCCGAAAGGCCGAAGAGTCTGCTCGCTTCGATCACTTCGAGACCTTTGTTCATGAGCGTCGCGGAATCGATCGAGTTCTTCGCGCCCATGACCCACGTCGGGTGGCGCATGGCTTGCGCCGGAGACGCGTGCCGCATCTCGTCGAACGAGCAGTCCCAAAAAGGACCGCCGCTCGCCGTGAGGACAACGCTCGCGACGTCATCAGACCGTTCACCCTGCAGACACTGAAAAACAGCGCTGTGTTCTGAGTCGACCGGCAGCACGCGCGCGCCCGCGCGCGCTGCATCCGCGATGAGGAGATCGCCGGCCGCGACGATGATCTCTTTGTTCGAAAGCGCGACGTCGATGCCGGCACGCGTCGCGGCGAAAACCGCGCGCCACGCCGCCATGCCGTCGGTCGCCGCGAGCAGCCGATCGGCGCCGCTTTCGATCGCGCACGCGCGTAAGCCGTCTGCACCCCAAACGATGCGCGGCTCGTAGTCGAGGGCTCCGGCCAAGCGCTCCACGTATTCGCGCTTTCCCACCGACAGGACGGCCGGGCGGAGCTTGTTCGCCTGGGAAGCCAAGACGTCGATGCTCGAGTTGGCGGCCAGCGCACACGCGCGGAACCGATCGCCGTGCGATGCGATGACCTCCAAAGCTTGACGGCCGATGGATCCGGTGGATCCCAGCACCGCGATCGAGCGCATGACTCTTCTTCTCTAGAGCCGCCCGGCCGCGCCGAGCACCGTGTACGCGATAAAGCCCGCGACGAGATAGGAGTCGAAGCGGTCGAGCACGCCGCCATGTCCGGGCATGATCTCACCGGAATCCTTGACGTGTGCGTTGCGTTTCAGCGCGGATTCCACGAGGTCCCCGACGACGGCCGCGCACGAGACCGCGAATCCGAACAACAGCCCAAGCCACCATGGCGCCGCGATCTGCGGTGCCTGAGCCAAGAGCGTCGCCGCGCCGGTCGCGACGAGGCACGCGGCGATCGCACCTTCCCACGTCTTACGCGGTGAGAGGTGCGGGGCGAGCGGAGTCCGTCCGATGCGCAGGCCGACGACCATTCCGACGATGTCCGTGAGCGCGACGACGACGATCGTCCAAATCGTGATCGCGATGCCATGCACGACGGAGCCGCTCTTGTCGAGCAGCAAGAAATATGAAAGCGGTTTTCCGAGGTAGAGCGCCGCGAACGCGGTCCGGCTCGAGCGCTCGAAAAATGTGGCTGTGCCGTGCCGGAAAGCCGAGAGCAACGAACCGAGGACGATAAAGCCGACGAGAGCGGATTCGAATCGCTGCAGTTGGCCGAGGAGCGGCAAGATGACGTAGGCGAGACTGCCGCAGAGCGAGACCGGAAGCGAGAAGTCGCCGCCGGCGCGGCGCGCCAGATTGCGAAGTTCGATTATGCCGAACGTGGCGATGATCGCGAGGATGAACGCGAGCGCGGGAGGATAGAACACCGAGCCGAGACCCGCGGCTGCGACGAGCGCGCCATTGAGCACGCGCCGCCCGCTCAAGGCCGCGCCAAAACCGGCTGCGGGGACGATTCCGGCGGCTGGCCCGGCGCTCACACCTCCATGATCTCCTTTTCCTTGCCTTGCACAAGCGCGTCCACGTCGCCGATATAGCGATCGGTCAGCTTCTGCACGTGGTCGTTCGCCCGGCGGAACTCGTCTTCGCTGACTTTCGCGTCCTTATGCATGGCCTTGAGGTGATCGTGGCCGTCGCGCCGGATATTTCGGATCGCGATGCGGCCCTCTTCTGCCCGTTTGTGGACGAGCTTCACGAGGTCTCTGCGCCGTTCTTCGTTGAGCGAGGGAATGCCCAGACGGACGACGTTGCCGTCGACATTCGGCGTGATGCCAAGGTCGGATTTCTCGATGGCTTTACGCACGTCGCCGATCAGCGACTTGTCGTGCGGCTGCACCAAGAGGCTTCGCGCGTCGGGGACGCTGATATTCGCGATGTGTTTGAGCGGCATCTCGCTGCCATACGCCTCGACCAGGATATGGTCGAGCAGCGCTGCGTTAGCGCGGCCCGTGCGGATCGACGTGAACTCGGCGCGCGCGTTCTCGACCGCCTTTTTCATGCGCTCTTCCAGGTCTTTATACAGTTGGGGCAACATCGGCTTGCGCCCTCCCGACGAACGTTCCGATCGGTTCGCCCCAGATGACGCGGCGGATGTTGCCGCTGCGCATGAGCTCGAAGACGACGATCGGCAGTGAGTTGTCCATGCACAACGTCAGCGCCGTGTTGTCCATGACCTCAAGGCCGAGCTTGAGCACCTCCAAGTAATCGAGCGTGCGGAAGCGCACGGCGGCGGGATCCTTTTTCGGGTCCGCGCTGTAGACGCCGTCGACCTGTGTGGCTTTGAGAATCGCTTCGGCGCCGATTTCGAGCGCGCGCAGCGCCGCAGTGGTGTCCGTGGTGAAATACGGATTGCCCGTGCCACCTGCGAAGATCACAACGCGGCCCTTCTCCAAGTGGCGGATCGCGCGCCGGCGGATGTACGGTTCGGCCACTTGGTGCATCGAGATCGCGGTCTGAACTCGCGTCGTGACGCCGCTGTTCTCGAGCGCGTCTTGCAGCGCCAAGCCGTTGATCACCGTCGCGAGCATTCCCATGTAATCGGCGGTCGACCGATCCATTTCCGAGCCGGCGGCGCGACCGCGCCAGATATTCCCGCCGCCGATCACGCAGGCGACCTGAACGCCGGCCTGCGCCACTTCCTTGATCTGATTCGCGATCAGATACAGCTTCTCGGCGTCGATCTGCTCGCCGCCCTTGGCCGCGAACGCTTCGCCACTGAGCTTCAGCAGGACGCGCCGGTAGATCGGTTTGTCCGGCGCTCCGTTCTCAGTCATCGTTAGTTATCGCCGATGTCAAAGCGGGCGAATCGCCGCAGGCGGATATTCTCGCCGAGCACGCCGACCGCGCTTCGGATGAGATCGGCGATCGTCTTGCTCTCATCGCGGACGTACGGCTGGTCGAGCAGGACGGACTCCTCGTAGTACTTTTCGATCTTCGAGCCGAGCTCTGCTTCCTTGGCCTGGCGGACGTCCGCAGGCACGTCCTCGCGCCGGACGTACAGCGGTCGCGCTGCACATATGTGCACCGCGATATCGTGTGCCAGGCGCTGGAATTGATCGTTCTTCGCGACGAAGTCGGTCTCGCACGCAAGCTCGACGAGTACGCCCATGCGGCCGCCTTGGTGGATGTAGTGCCCGATGATGCCCTCGCGGACTTCACGGTCGGCCTTTTTCTCGGCGAGCTGCTGGCCGCGCTTGAGCAGAAGTTCGGTGGCCTTCGCCATATCGCCGCCGGCTTCGGCGAGTGCCCGCCTGCAATCCATGATGGGCGCTGTGGTCGCCTCGCGCAACCGCTTGATCTCTTGCGCGCTCGGCGCGTAGTCAACTGTCATCGAACTGATTCTCGCTCCATCTCATCCTTGTAATACGGAGGGCAAGCGCTGCTTGCCCTCCTGGTGCGTCTTCAAGCCGTCGCGGGACTCGGCTCCGGCATAGCGGCCGGCGCGGGCGGAGCCGGCGGCGGTTGAGCGGCGGCCTCGCTGGATTCGCCGCCGGATTCCGCTTCCGTACGGCCCTCGATCACCGCGTCGGCGATCTTTCCGGCCATCAGCTTTACCGCTCTGATCGCGTCGTCGTTGCCCGGAATCGCGAAGTCGATCTCGTCGGGATCGCAGTTCGTGTCCACGACCGCGATGATCGGGATTTTGAGCTTGCGGGCCTCAAGCACCGCGATGCGCTCTTTGCGCGGATCGATGATGAACAGGGCGTCGGGCAGACGCGGCATATCCTTTATGCCGCCCAAGAAGCGCTCGAGGCGCTGCAGCTCGTCATCGAGGCGGCTGACCTCTTTTTTGGGCAGGACATCGAACGATCCGGTATCGCGCATCCGCTCGAGTTCCCGCAGGCGCGTGATGCGCTTCTGCATGGTCTGGAAATTTGTGAGCGTGCCGCCGAGCCAGCGCTGCGTGACGTAGTACATCCCGCAGCGATCGGCTTCTTCCTTGATCGCGTCTTGCGCTTGCTTTTTTGTGCCGACGAACAGAAATATCTTGTTGCGCCGCGACATCTCTTTGACGGCGGAATACACTTGGCGCATCTTCACCACCGTCTTCTGGAGATCGATGATGTAGATTCCGTTACGCTCTTGAAAGATGTACTTCGCCATCTTGGGATTCCAGCGGCGTGTCTGATGGCCGAAATGCACGCCGGCTTCAAGCAGCTGCTTCATGGAGATGACGGATGCGGAGGCAGACAAAAGAGACCTACTTTCCAACCGGACCTGGCGGACCGGCCACGTCATTACGTTTGCTAGGACCGGAAACGGCCCTAAGTTTGGCAGCGGCCGATAGCTTCGGCCTTTTGCCCACGGTAGTATAGCACAGCCGGTGGTCTGGCGCAAATCCACACGGCGAGGGGCGAGCCAAACGTCGCTTGAAAGTCTGCGCGATGTTCCGCGACGCCTTTGGGCTGCGAACCGACCCATTTCTCGATACCGCAGATCCTTCATTCTACTACGAGACGCTGGCCTGCGCGCATGGAAAGCGACGTCTTTCCGACTGCCTTTCTCTGGGGCAAGGGCTCGCCGTCGTCGTCGGTGCCATAGGCGCCGGCAAGACCGCGCTGCTCAACGCGGTACAGGACACGCTGCTCGCGTCGGACCGAAATATGGTGGCATCCATCCTCGATCCCTCGTTCGAAGATGAGTCGGCCTTGCTCGATGGCATCTGCGCTGCTTTTGGATTTCCCGCGACTGCCGCCACCGCGCGCGCTGCAAAGGATGAGTTGAAGCGTTCGCTCTTCGCGACATCGGCCGACCCGGAACGCCAAGCCGTCCTCTTCATCGACGAGGGGCAACTGCTCCAGCCGCCCGCTCTCGAATGTCTCCGCTCGCTGCTGAACTATCAATTAGATGACCGTAAACTTCTTTCAGTGGTCATCGCCGGTCAACCCGAACTCGCAGTCAATCTGCAAGCGCAGCTCAATCTGAGCGACAGGATCGCGCTGCTCTTGCACCTTCAGCCGCTCACGGAGAGTGACGCTGCAGCGCTCTTGCAGCATCGCCTGCGCAAGGCGGGTTATTCGCGACCGGACCCGCCCTTCGATCCGGATGCGGCGGCGTTGCTCTGGAGACTCTCCGGCGGATTGCCGCGACGATTGACGTATCTCGCGCGAGAAAGCATGGAAGATGCGGCGCAATCCGGCCGCGATCGCGTCGCGGTCCGCGACGTCGAGACCGCCGACGCTCGCTCTCTCGCGCGCATCGCCCCGGTGCCGGCGCCAAGCCTGGCGCACAGCCACGCCGAACATACACAGAGGTCGGCGCGTCCCTGGTGGGCCTTCTGGCAGAAAGCTTCATGAACTCCGACGACGCGAGGCTATCGGCCGATATGCTGCTCGTTCGAGCTCGCCGGAACCGGATGCAGGCGCGTTTACATACGACCGCGCGACCAGGCGAGAGAGCACCGGCTGCCCCCGAGGATCTCCTCGTCGCCGACGATGACGCGATCATTGACCCGGGATCGGAGGACACCGAAGCCGCCGAGCCTCTCGCCGAGAGGCAATCGCTGTCGCCCGGCTTCACCTTCTTGCGGCCGCTGGACGGGGTCAGCCTCGCGGGTGTCGCGTGGTCCGGCTCGATCGAGCACGCGGTTTTGCAAGACGCGATCGGTTGCGCGCCTGCCAATCGCGACGCACGCTACGCAATGCTGCTGCAAAGCATCCCGGATCGACCGCTCTCGGGCGCGCAGCGCGGAGAACCCGCGCTCTGCGTGACCATATCTCCCGCCGATCTCGCGTTCCTCGAGCGCGCGCTCGAGCGGGCCGACCGCGGCCAGCGCGAGCGCCTCGCGTGCGCAGCGTTGCTTCCGAACGCACTTTCGGATGCGCCTTCAGCCGCGACGGCGGCAGCGGCGCATTCGCTCGCGGACTATCGCTCGGTCGCATTGGTCGCAGCGTGGCGCGGCCTCACCGGGCTCGCGGTATCCGCCGAAAGCGCGCGCGAACTCGAAGCCTCTGCAGCGCGGCTGCTCTCGACGATGCGTGCGTTCCTCGGAGAAACCTAGGGTTTAAACGACCGTGGCGGGCTGCCTGATGCCGTCCAGTTTGACGACGTGTGATTCGCGTTCGCGAAGAACTTCCGAGCGGTGGACGGGTATGGAACGCGGCGCCGTGATACCCAATTTGACCTGATCGCCTCCGACGGCGACGATCGTGATCCGGATGTCATCCCCGATGACGATCTCTTGATTGAGCTTGCGGGTCAAAACAAGCATTGCGGCCACCGTACGAAGTCAGTGCCAAAAGGGGACTCTGCCGTTCCACCGGCGGCGAGGACCATCCTCCGGCGGGCGTTCCGGCTGCCGGAAAGGCTATTCGGCGGTGAGACCGGCCGCCAGCCGGCCGAGGAGCGCCTCGACGATTTCCGCGCTCGAGATGAAATATTTGCCTTTGCGGACCTTTGCGCGCAATTCGTGCACGACGATATCTCGTTCTTCAGGCATGAGATCCAGGAACTGACGCAGCGCTTCATCCCGCTTCGTCTTCGCGACCGGGGGACTCGCGGTTTTCGTCGTCTCTCCGATCGCGAGCCGGTCGCGCAAGTAGGCGTCGACGGCGGCTTTGACCTGGCGCGCGGATATCTTCATGTTCGTGATACCATCGGCCGCGTGTTGACGTTAGTGAAGGGAGGGCTCATCACACACGGCCAAGTCCGTCCCGATTCTCACTTTGGTTGGTCCATCGCGCCGTCGCATCGTATAACTGTTGTGAATCTGGTCACGATGCGCGCGCGACGCGCTCACACTGCACACGAGGTATACGATCACCGATGAGGACCCTGCTTTACACCGCCGCGATCGCCGCGCTGATCGCCGTCGGACAGCCGCTCACTGCAGCGGCAGACGTGCCGCTTGCCGTCGGCAAACCGGCGCCGCCGATCGCGCTGTTGTCGGTCGACGGCAAGTCGATCACGCTTGCGCAATTCAAAGGCCGGCCGCTCTACGTGAATTTTTTTGCCAGCTGGTGTCAGCCATGCAAGCTTGAGCTCCCGTTCATCGTCAAGCAATATCCGGCTTACAAATCCCGCGTCGCATTTCTCGGCATCGACGAGCTGGAGTCGCCCGCGCAAGTGAACGCTTTTGTGAAGCAGATCGGTCTGCCGTACCTGATCGGCCTCGATCCCGGCCCGGCCGGCAGCTCGTACGAGATACAGAGTCTCCCGAAAAGCATCTTCATCGATAAGCACGGGATTGTCCGCGCGATCTGGCGAGGCTACATAACGCCGACGATCTTCCGGCAGAACATGGACGTGATCGCCGGTTCCCCGTGAACCTGGCGCTCGTCGTATCTGAGTTCCTCGACCGGGCGCGCTCGCTCTACGGATCGGAGCTCGCGGTCACGTGCGGTCCGGTTCAACTGACGTACCGCCAGCTCGCCGAACGGGTCGACCGGCTTTCCGTCGGGCTCTTGGGACTCGGCGTCAAGCGCGGCGACGTCGTCGCGTATGTGTCGTTCAATTGTCACCGGCTGCTTGAGGGCTACTACGCCGTTCCGCAGCTCGGCGCCGTGCTACTGCCGATCAACATCCGGTTGACGACGCGCGAGATCGCATACATTCTTAGCGACGCCGGCGCGAGCACCGTGATCCTGGACAGGGCGCTGGCACCGCTCATCGCGCCCATCATCAGAGATCTGCCGGCGCTGCGCAGCGTCGTCCTCATGGGGGATGCCGCGGCCGATCCGTCGGTCGACGGCGTCGACTACGAATTGATGCTGTCGAGCGCGCGGACGTCGTTCGAGCGGCCCGAGCTCCACGAGTTGGACGTGGCAGAGCTCTTCTACACGAGCGGCACGACTGCGCAACCCAAAGGCGTCATGCTCACCCAGCGGCAGCTGTATCTGCACGCTCTGCACGCGCTGATGAGCATCCGCTGCGATGATATGACGGTGCTGCTGCACAGCATCCCGCTCTTTCACGTGAACGGTTGGGGCTCTCCCCACTTCATCACGCTTGTCGGCGGACGACACGTCATGCTCGCGCGATTCGATCCGGCCCAAGTCCTCGCGACGATCGAGCGCGAACGCGTGACGATGGTTTTTTTGGTGCCGACGATGGCGCATGCGCTTGCGGCCGATCCCTCGTGGCAGACGCGCGATCTTCGTTCGTTACAGCGCGTCATGCTCGGCGGCGCAGCAGCTTCGCCGAGTTTACTCCGCGTGCTCGATACGAGGCTTCCCGATTGCATCGTGACGTGCGGCTACGGTCTCTCCGAAACGTCGCCCGTTCTGAGCGTCGCGAACGTCAAGCGCGGCGGCGCGACGTCGGCCGATGAATCGCGCGATGTCCGCGGAACCGCCGGGTTGCCGATCCCCGGAGCGACGATCGAGGCGATGGACGACGATGGCGCGTTGTTGCCGCACGACGCCGTCAGCTGCGGCGAGATCGTGGTCCGGTCAAACTGGGTCATGGACGGCTACTGGCGTCAGCCTGAGGCTACCGCCGCTGCGATGGCGCACGGCTGGTTCCACACGGGCGACGTCGGCTCCATCGATCCCGACGGATACGTCCGAATCGTGGACCGCAAGAAAGACATCATCATCACCGGCGGCGAGAATGTTCCGTCCATCGAGATAGAAAAAGCCATCTACGAACACCCGGCCGTCGCCGAATGCGCGGTCATCGCTGCACCCGACGAACACTGGGGCGAAATCCCGCTCGCGATTGTCGTGCGCAAGCCGGGCGCCGGCGCAGGCGAATCGGAAATCATCGAGCACTGCCGGCGTATTCTCGCGAGCTTCAAGGTGCCGCGCCGAGTCGTGTTCGCGGACGCGCCGCTTCCGAAAGGGGGCACCGGCAAGATCCTCAAGCGCGAACTCCGCGACCGCTACCTTTAGCTATCGCCGAAACCTTGTCTGAAGGGGCCGACGCCAGTCGGCCCACGTTTCAAGCCGGCCCTTAGGCACGCGACGTGCTCAGCCGGAGAGGCGGCGGCGTAAGACGCGCTGCGGCAGCCAGACGACGAGGACTATCGCAACGGCCAGCCAGCCCACTTCTTCGAGCGTGCCGATCGTGGGCGTGCCGGCGATCAGGGAGCGGCACGCGATGACCGCGTGATAGAGCGGCGTGGCCCACGCGACATCCTGCGTCCAACGCGGTAACCTATCCAAAGGAAAGAACACCCCGGCGAACATCACGAGCGGCGTCACCAGCAGCGCGAAGTAATAGAAGAGATGTTCCGGCGTTTTGACGATGAACGCGACATAGAGTGCCGGAATCGCGAAGAGCACGCCGGTGAGCGCGAGCACCGGAAGACAGAGCAGCGCCAGCCACGAGTGCACGAGACCGAGCGCAGCGATCACGCCGAGAAAGATGGCGCCGTACAGCGTCGCGCGGAACGCCTGCCAGAGATACTCGCCGGCTGCGATCTCCTCCGGTTCGACCGGTGCGGTGACCATGGATTCATAGACGCCGTTCGTCGTCAGCCGCTCGTAGCCGCCCCACGCAGCGTCGAACGTAGCGGCGTTGACTGCGGTCAGCGCGAGCATGCCCGGACCGAGATACTGCAATAGAGACCCATGACCGCCGAAGCTGAAATACGCGCCGAAGCCGTAGCCGAAGGCAACGAAATACACGATCGGCTCAACGATGTTGATCGTGATGCTCGACCAGGCGAACGTCTTCCACGCGAGGAGATTGCGGCGGAACACCCGCCACGCATTCGGTCGAAAAAAGGCGCGCAACGGATTCAATCGCGCAGCTCCCGGCCCGTGATGTTCAAGAAGACGTCTTCCAGCGTGGCCGGTCTAGCGACATGCCGCTGCAGCTCGATACCGTGCGCCGTAAGCGCGCGCAGCAAGGCCCCGTTGTCGAGCGTGTAGAGATAATCGGTGGCGCCGAGCCGTTCGCGCCGGACGAGCAGGCCCCCGGCCGCCGCTGCAAGCGCGGCGCCGTCCGCGCCGCTGACCTCGAGCACATCGGGCGCGGCGTAGGCGGCGATGAGTTCCGCCGGCGTGCCTAAGGCGAAGATGCGGCCTTCGTCCATGATCGCGATGCGATCGCAAAGACGCGCTGCCTCGTCCATATAGTGTGTCGTGAGTACGATCGTGAGGCCGCTTCGCTTCAGCGCCGCTAGCGTTTCCCAGACGAGCAGGCGTGCCTGTGGGTCCAAGCCCGTCGTCGGCTCGTCGAGGATCAACAGTTCGGGATCGGTCACAAGCGCCTTGGCGATGACCAACCGCCGCTGCATCCCGCCGGACAGATCCCTCACCCGGTCGCGCGTACGCCCTGAGAGGTTGAGCAGCGCAAGAGCGTTCTCTGATTTTGCTTTGCATCGGGCCGCCGGGATATCGAAAAACGACGCATACGTCAGCAGGTTATCGAGAACGCTCAATTCCGGATCGAGCGCGTTCGCCTGCGTCACGACGCCGAGCCTGCGTCGAATCTCAGCTGAATGCGAAGCGGCGTCGAGGTCCACGACGCGCAACGTGCCGCTCGTGGCACCGATCCGGCAATAGACCATCTTCATCGTCGTGGTCTTGCCGGCACCGTTGACCCCGAGAAATCCGAAACACTCCTGCCGGCGGATGTCGAAGTCTATCCCGCGAACGGCGCGTACGGCGCCGTAATTTTTTGTGAGCCGCCGCGCTTCGACTATCGTTTCCGACATGACCGGCGCGGATTCGTCGCGCGGACGAAAGCAGCCTTGGCGGTCCGGCGCCGGAAGGAGTGGACACAAATGCCGGGCAAACGGGCTCGGCGAAATCTATGCGACGATAAGGATCCGTTCGTGATACGCCACCTCTTCCGGATGAACAAGCAACCGAAACTGCCGCCGGCGTGTCCAAGCCGCACGCCTCACGGAGGCTGTTGATGCGCGCACCGTGCAGCGCAAACGCGCACGAAGTACTCTCCCCTCCCGACAGGGCGCGTTACGTCGCAGAGCATCTTCCCCCGGATCTCTTCCGCAGCGTCGCCGGACCGGACCAAGCGGAGGTCGCCCAGACCGCTTGGCGCATCTCTCCGGAACCGTTCCCTCTCAAGCCATCCACGGTCGCGGCGTTCAAAATCCTTGGCGCCGATCTGCTCGCGTTTTATCGCGCTGTCAACAAACTGTATTATCGCAGCGTGCGCAGGACGGCCCCGCCGTTCATAGCCGAATATCTCGAGATGGGCAAGCCGGAGCACATCGTCCGGCTGCAGCGGCAAAACCGCTTCAAGAACGACATCCCCGGCGTGATCAGGCCCGACGTCATCCTCACCGATGACGGATTTATCGCGAGCGAATTGGACTCCGTACCCGGCGGTCTCGGCTTTGTCGGCGCGATGGGCGAGACGTACTGTCAGCTCGGCTTCGATCAGATCGGCGAGTTCGATGGAATCGTGCGCGGCTTCGTGCAAATGCTGAGCGCGCTGACGAACGGCAAAGAGAAACCGGTGGTCGCGATCACGATCTCGCGCGAATCGCATGACTATCGCGGCGAGATGGACTGGCTTGCGGGCGCGGTGACTCGCACCGGTCTAGCGGAGGCGGTCGCGGTCTCACCCGACGAGGTCATCTTCACCGAAGAGGCGCTGGTCGTGGACACGCCGGAGGGCCGGCGCAAAGTCGACGTCCTCTATCGGTTCTTCGAACTCTTCGATCTGCTCAACATTCCTAAACAAGAACTCATGCTTTATTCGGCGCGGCACAAACGCGTCGCATTCACCCCGCCGCCGAAGTCGTTCCTCGAGGAGAAACTGCTTTTCGCTCTGTTCCACAACCCTGCTCTCGAGACGCTCTGGCGCAAGGAGCTCGGGTCGGAGACGTTTGAGCGCCTGATAAAGATATTTCCGCAGACGTGGATACTCGATCCGCGCCCGCTGCCGCCGCAGGCCGCGATCGCCGGATTGAACACCGATGGCCGTCCGCTGCAGGCATGGAGCCAGCTGTACGGGTTATCCAAATCGGAGCGGCAGTTCGTCGTCAAGCCGTCGGGTTTCAGCGAACTCGCGTGGGGCAGCAGGGGCGTGCATGTCGCGAACGATCTCACGCACGACGAATGGATGGCCGTCATCGACGGCGGTCTCGCGATCTTCGAGCGCACACCGCACATCCTGCAGCGCTTCCACAAAGGCAAGCGCATTCAAGTTTCGTACCTGGACAACGTCACCGGCGGCGTCCGGCCGATGGATGGCCGCGTTCGGCTCTGTCCTTACTATTTCGTCGCGGGCGACGAAGCCGTGCTTTCCGGCGTCCTCGCCACGATCGCGCCGGCCGACAAGCGCCTCATTCATGGGATGAGCGACGCAGTCATGACGACGGCGCAAGTCTCCGACACCGGCTACTGATCAGACGATCGCGTCGAGCACGCGATCGATGTCGGCCGCGGTGTTGTACCCGTGCGGCGCAACGCGAACTCCCGATTCTCTCACGGTGACTTGAACGCGCGCGTCGTCAACGCGACGCTGCAGTTCGGCCACGCTACGGCCCCCGCGTCCGACCAACACGATGCCCGACCTCGTTCCCTGCGCGACGGAACTCAAGACATCGAGGCCAGCTCGGCCGCAACCCGCGATCAGCCGGTCCGTCAGCGCGAGCACGTGCGTTTCTATTTTTTCGAATCCGGCCTTGTCGAGCAGCCGCAGACTCTCGCCGAAAGCGATCAAGCCTGGGTAGTTGATCGTTCCCCCTTCGAATCGGGCGGCGCCGGTTGCGAATTCTTGCGCGTAGTCGAGGAAGTTCATCGGGTCTCGGACCGAGCGCCATGAAGCAGACGTGGGCCGGAGGCGATCGCAAAGATCGCGGCTCACAAAAACGACGCTCAAGCCCTGTGGCGAAAGCAGCCATTTCGCCACGCCGAAGTAGCACAGATCCGCTCCGCATGCGCGCACGTCCAAAGGAAGCTGTCCAAAGCCCTGGATCGCGTCGATCGCGAAGATGATGCCGCGTTCACGGCACCACGCTCCGAGCGCCGCAAGATCATGGCGATAGCCGTCGCCAAAGCTGACAAACGAAACGGCGACAAGACGCGTGCGCGGACTTGAGACGCGCTCGAGCGTCTCAACCGTCAGCCGCTCCTTCGGTGCGCGCAGGAGCTTCACACGCACGCCTTTGTCACGCAGGGAAAGCCATGGATAGGCGTTCGCGCCGAACTCATTGTCGGTCAACACGATCTCGTCGCCGGCCCGCCAGTCGATGCCGTTGGCGCCCAGGAGCGCGCCGTCCGACGTCGCGCGCATGAACGCGATCTCATCGCTTTCGGCATTGATCGCCGCGGCGACCGCAGCGCGAACGTCTTCCTTACGGGATTCGATATCGAGGATGCCGTTGCAACCATCGGCCATCTGAGCATCCATCGCGGCGACCATCGCGGCATGCGCGGGCCGCGGCAGCGGGCCCACCGCCGCATGGTTGCAATACGCCCAGCGCTCGCAGACAGGGAACAGCGCTTGGTCGAGCGGCGAAGTGCCGACCGTCACATTGTTTGCGATCGTCAACGTTTTGTGGTCTCCGTCACCGCGCCGCGCACGCGTTTCTGGGAACAATCGATTCGATGCGTTGAACAAGGGAGACCACCGTACCTTCGATGCTCCGACGACCTGCATTCACGTTGTGCGCGACGATCGCCGCGCTGACTTTGGCATGCATGCAATGCGCGCCGGCTTCGTCGATCCCGACGCTCGCGGATGGCGAGCACGTTCTCGTCGCAGTCGAGCCGCTGCTCGCATCCATGCAGATCGCATACTCCCTCAACGCCGGTCACTTGGTCGTGGGCGACCACGCGTACATCGGGCCCATGGTCATCGACGACGGGCTGCACTACGCGGAGTCGCGCGCCATCGCGAGTTTTCTCAACCTCTCCATCGTGTACGAAAACGGCGTGATGACGTTCGCGCCGCCCGCCCCGCGTTCCGGAGCCGGGAGCGCTGCTCCGCCCGACGACATGATGCGGGCACTGCGCGATCGGCTGCTCGGCCTGCTGAATGCGCATCGCGCGGCCGCCGGACTTCGTCCGCTCGCCTTCGACAGCACCGCCGGTTCTGCGGCAGAGATGCAGGCCGAAGATATGGAAAACGCAGGCATCATGCGTCACACGGACAGCATGGGGCGCAGCCCGTTTGAGCGCTTCAAGAGCTTCGGCGGTCGTGCGTCGCTCTACGGTGAGAATGTCGCCTATTACGGGCTCCAGCTCAGCGACGAGCAGAATCTGTGGACCGCGATCGATAAACTCGATGCGATGATGATGGCCGAACAGCCGCCCGACGACGGCCACCGCCGGGCCATCCTCAATCCCGCATTTCAGTCGGTTGGATTCGGCCTCGCTTCAGGATCGAACGGGATCTATCTCGCCGAGGATTTCTTCGCGCGCTAACGCGCTCCTAATGCAGCGCCCATCGCCACGACTGCCATTGCGGGATTATTCCGCGCGACGGCGCGTACTCTGAAAGACCGTCGGTCACCATGCCGACGCGATCTCTGAAATAAAGCGGCAGACCTGCCATGGCCTCCATGCGAACTCGTTGGATCTGGGCGTAGAGCACCTTGCGGCGGGCGCGATCGTTGAGCGCGAGGCCTTCTTCCTCCAGGGCGTCCAGATGCGGATCGCAATATCTGCTATCGTTGGCACCCGAGGGCGAAAAGTATGCGCAACCGTCATCGTTGAGCGCGCCCGGATCGTAGTTGACGCTAAAACTGTACGTCGCGAGGTCGAAGTTCGCGGTCCGCACCGGGCCGTTCAGATTGAAGATCAAATCGTACGGATAGTCTTTTATCGTCATGTCAGCGCCCACACGCCGCAGATCGGCTTGCACAAGAGCGGCGAGCTGCGCGCCCGCGCCGTCACCGGCGATCGCGACGAGCACCATGCTCAGTCGCGTGCCCGCGCGATACCGAAACCCATCCGGCGCCAAGCGCCAACCCGCTTGGTCAAGGAGCGCCGCAGCACGTGCGGGATCGTGCGGATAGCGCGGCACGTCCTTCGTATACCCCCAGCTCCAGTTCGGCAGCCATTCATCGGCCAGCGTGCCCGCATCGTGGACGACGTCGTGCAGTATACGCGAGCGATCCACAGCAAACGCGACGGCGCGCCGCACAAGAACATCGTCGAGCGGCGCACGGGACGTGTTCATATCAAGCACGCTGAGGCGGAGGCTCGGCGAGACCACCGGATGCATGCCGGTGACGGTCGCGAACTGCGGCAACCGTTGCGGTCCCGCATCGAAGTCGGCGTCGATCTCGCCTGCGCGAAATCCGACGAGTTCGTTCTCGGTCGACGGTCTGGAACTGAAGATGATCTGGCGCAGCGACGGCGCGCCGCGCCAGTAGTGCGGATTGGCGACAAGCGTGATCGGGCCACCGCGCACCCACGACTGCACGACAAACGGCCCGGTGCCGATCGGCTGGGCGCTATAGGGAGCGTCGTTCATCTCTTTCAAACCGGCGATCAAGTGGGCGGGCATCACGGCGATCGGCCCCTCTTGGATCGCGGCGAAGAACCGCGACACGAACGGCGCGTATGGTTTCGCGAGATGCACGATCACTGTGTGCGCATCCGGTGCGTCGATCGTCACGACCTGGGTATAGCCGTCGCGCTCTTGCACGTTGTTACGCGGATTCATCACCTGGCGCCAGGACGCGATGACGTCCGCAGACGTGAAGGGCGCTCCATCCGACCACGTGACGCCTCGCCTGAGGCGATACGTGATGCGCAAGCCGTCGCGGCTCACGCCGCCATTCTCGATACTGGGCACGCTTTCGCAGAGGACGGGAACGATATTTCCCTTATCGTCCAGCTGCACCAAGTATTCGAGCGTATAGCTCGCGAGTTGATAGACGAAATCTGCGCCGGAAAGCATGGGATTGAGCGTCGTCGGATCCGAGATGTCGCTGATGCGGAGCACGCCCGGCCGAGCGCGCGGCTGCGGCCCGATGCCGCTGGAAAGACGACCGCAACCTGCGAGGATCGACGCGGCCGCCGCACTCGTCGCAATCGCCATGACGATGTCATATCTGCGCACGATGGACGTCTGCCATTCCCTGCCGTCGCACGCAATTCTTGCGAGGCAGGGTCCGCCGTCTGCTTGACCCAACCTGTCGAGGTCAGCGATCATTTTGCGAAAGGGTCTTTTTCCATGCGGGAGATCAAGCGAGTCGGCGTGTGCGGCTGCGGCCTCATGGGGTCCGGCATCGCGCAAGTCGCGGCTATGGCCGGTCATGACGTCGTCATACTCGAAGCCGTTCAGACTGCGCTCGACAAGGGCGTCGCGGCCATCGGCGCTTCACTTGGCAAATTTGCAGAGAAGGGCAAGACGCCCGACGGCCAGCCGTTCGACGCGAGTCTTCGCGACGCAACGCTTGGCCGAATCAAGACGACGACGAGCGTCGCCGATCTTGCCTCTTGCGATCTCGTCATCGAGGCGATTGTCGAGAACATGGCGATAAAGCGGGAGCTCTTCGCCAAACTTGACTCGCTCCTGGCACCCGGTGCAATCATCTGCTCGAACACGTCGAGTCTCTGCGTGATCGAGATGGCGGCTGCGACCAAGCGTCCGGAGCTGGTCGCCGGTCTCCACTTCTTCAACCCGGTCCCCATCATGAAACTCGTCGAAGTCGTCAAGACGATCGTGACGAGCCAGGAGACGATCGACGCGCTGTATGCGTTCGCCAAGAAGTTAGGCAAGACGCCGGTGCTCGCGCAAGATACGCCGGGATTTATCGTCAATCGGCTCCTCGTGCCCTATCTGCTCTACGCCATCCGGGCGTACGAAGCCGGCCTCGCTTCTCGCGAAGACATCGACGAAGGCATGAAGCTCGGTTGCGGCTATCCCATGGGACCGCTGACGCTCCTCGACTTTGTCGGCTTGGACACGACGTATTTCATCGCCGAGATCATGTTCGATGAGTTCAAAGACCCGATGATGGCGCCGCCCCCGCTGCTCAAGCGCATGGTGCTCGCAGGACATCATGGCAGAAAGTCGGGCCGCGGCTTTTATGACTACTCAACAGCCACGAAGAAGTAAGCTTGCGTGAGTTTGGATCTGTTCGGCGGCGATTGGCTGAACGCGTGGCAAAGTGAACTCAATGCCAACGTGGCCTATAGGGACGCGGCCGCGCAGTGGGAATGGCCGCTGATCCTCTGCGCGTGCGGGGAAGACGGATCGCAAAAAGTCTGCGCGTTTCTCGATCTTTGGCGCGGCGAGTGCCGCGAGGCGCGACCGGCGATCGCTGCCGATGACGAGCGGGCACGGTTCATCATCAGCGGATCGTTCGCGGTCTGGAAGCAGGTCTTGGACGGTCACCTCGAAGTGGTCTCAGCGATCATGCTGCGCAGGCTCGCGCTCGACAAAGGCAGCGTCTCGAGTCTGCTCGGGTATATCGGAGCCGCGAAAGCGCTCGTGGTGACTGCCGCAGCTCTGGATACGGCCTATCCGGCCGGCACGTGAGGAGACAAGAGTGAACTACGAGACCATCCTTTTAGAGAAGAGCGCGGGCGTGGCGACGATCACGCTCAACCGGCCCAAGGCCCTTAACGCGCTCAACGAAGCCGTGCTTTCCGAACTCGTCACGGTGATCGACGAGTTGGAGGCCGATCCGAACATCCGAGCTGTCATCGTCACCGGCGCCGGCGACAAGGCGTTTGCGGCGGGTGCGGATATCGGAGAACTCAGCCGGCTTGAAGATCGAGCAGCGGCCTCCGCCAAGGCGCGCGCCGGACATCGTGTCACGGCGAAGATCGAGCATTCTCGTCTGCCGTTCATCATGGCGATCAACGGCTTTGCGCTCGGCGGCGGTCTCGAGCTTGCGATGGCCGGCGACATGCGCATCGCCGCCTCAAACGCGAAGCTGGGTCAGCCGGAAGTGAACTTGGGCATCATCGCCGGTTTCGGCGGTTCGCAACGGTTGCCGCGGCTGGTCGGTCAAGGCATGGCCTCTTATCTTCTGCTCACCGGCGAGATGATCACAGCCGACGAAGCCAAGCAGGCAAACCTCGTCGAGAAAGTCGTGGCGCCGGAAGCGCTTATGACGGAAGTCAAACGCATCGCGAGCGTCGTCGCCGCAAAGGCGCCTCTGGCGATCGACGCGACCAAGCGCGCGATCCATAAGGGAATGATGCTCGATCTTCACGATGCGCTGGACCTCGAAGCCGAAGAATTCGGGGCCATCGCGATCAGCGCCGATGCACGCGAAGGCACCGCCGCCTTCTTGGAAAAACGCGCTCCGCGCTTCACCGGATCCTAACATCGGGGATCGACTGTCGGCGTGGGCCGACGAACGTCGGCCCCTTCATTCAAAGCCTCATTCAGAGGCGGGCGACTTGGGTGCGCGCGAGCTGGACGAGCTGCTGCGACGCACTCGCGCCGTCCGCCCAGCCGAAGACTGCCCACGAGACGGCGGCGGTGACCGCGAGGGCCGCGAGCGGCGCGAGGCGCCCCATCCGCGAATTCGCCACGCGCGTACCCGAAACGAAGTCTCCGAGTCGCTGTCGCCGGCTTGTGACGGTCGCAAGAGCGAAGCCGATCGCGCAGAGATCGAGCGGCTTCACGATGTTGCGGATCAGTGCGCGGCCCATTCCAATCCGTCTGCCGTCCGTGCGCACCACGCCAAGGCCGACGAGACCTTTGCCGAGCGTCGCCCCGAACATCGCTTCCGCGATGACGCAATACAGTATGATGGCGGCACCGACCGCAGGCCAGAGCACGGCGTCCACGGTCCAGCCGGCGCCGCCCGCGCGGTCGTGTAGAGCGCTCAACGCGGCCAAAACGCCGAGCGCGATGAGAAAGCCTGCCCCGAAAATATCAAAGACCAGAGCGGTCGTGCGCCGCGCGATATAGACGCCGACGTCGCCGATCTCCGGCGTGGCCGGCGCAACCATGGGCGTGGCTGTTGACGTCGGCTTCGTCGCCGACGAAGCCGGGCGCGGTGCGGACTGCGATTGAGCCGGCGCCGCGGTATCCGGCCGGTCCATGACCGCACCGCAAGCCGTGCAGAACGCCGTGCGTTCGGGTTGCGCCGCGCCGCACTTCCGGCACGCCGGCATCAGAGCGCTTCGACGATGCCCGCGATGCCCTGGCCCCCGCCGATGCAAGCGCTCGCGACGCCAAAGCGCTGCTTGCGTCTCCGAAGTTCGTGCAGCAGCGAGTAGGTGATGCGGGCACCGCTCGCACCGAGGGGATGGCCGAGCGCTATCGCTCCGCCGTTAGGATTCAGCCGATCCATGTCGAGGTCCAACTCCTGGGCGCACGCCAAGACTTGCGGCGCGAACGCCTCGTTTATCTCTACCACGTCCAGCTGCCGTAGTTTCATCCCTGCGCGCTCGAGCGCTTGAGGAATCGCGAACGCCGGACCGATGCCCATGATGTCCGGGTCCACCCCGACGACGCCCCAGGCGATGAGCCGTCCGATCGGCGATAGGCCGTCGCGCGCGGCCTGGTCCGCTGTGGTCAACACCACCGCCGCGGCGCCGTCCGTTATTCCGCTTGCGTTGCCCGGTGTCACAACTCCGCCCTCGACGAAGCGGGCCGGAAGGCGCGCGAGCTGCTCCATCGTGACTTCGGGTCGAGGCCCTTCGTCGGCTGAAATGACGACCGGACCTTTACGCCCTGGAGTTTCGACCGGCACGATCTCTTCGGCGAAGAACCCGGTCTTGATCGCCGCGGCTGCTCCGGCTTGAGAACGCAGGCTGAACTCGTCGCTTGCGACCCGCGAGATCGAATACTTGCGCGCAAGGTTCTCTGCCGTGATCGCCATCGGCATGCCGTTGTATGAGTCCGTGAGGCCCTCCCAGAGCGTGTCTTCGAATTTCGTCTGCTGTCCGAGCGCCAGGCCGAAGCGCGCCCCGCGGACGACGTGCGGTGCTTGGCTCATGTTCTCCATGCCGCCGGCCAGCACGTACGCCGCTTCACCCAACAGCAATTGCTGCGCGCCCGTCACGATGGCTTGCAGGCCGGAGCCGCACAGGCGGTTCAGCGTCAGGGCCGACGCGTCGCGGCGGCAGCCTGCTTTCAGTCCGACGTGCCGCGCGCCGTAGATCGCGTCGACGCTGCTCTGGATGACATTGCCGAAGATGACCTGGTCGATGCGCGATGGATCGACTCTCGAACGCTCGAGCGCCCCTCGCGCCGCAGCGGCACCGAGATCGATCGCGGAGACGTCGCGCAGCGCTCCGCAGAAGTTGCCGAACGGCGTTCGCGCGCCGTTGACGATCACAATGTCGGGTCGGACTGATGAGGCCATGACGGTGCTTCCTTTTGGTGCGCTTGAATGGGTGGTGCGCGTTTACTCGCGCGCGATGGCGTCCGCTTCGATCTCGACGAGCAGCCGCGGATCGATCAGCCGCACGACTTGGACGAGGGTCGACGCGGGTTTGATATGCGCGAATGATTCGCCGTGCGCCCGCCCGACCTGCTCGGCAAATGCGATATCCGTCACGAAGATGCGCGTTCGCACCACATCCCGTATGCTCGCGCCCGCTTGCGCGAGAGCCGCTTCGATCTTCCCGAGCACGGCTTTAGCCTGCCGGTACGGGTCGCCGTCACCGATGACCTCGCCGCGCTCGTCTACTGCGGTCGTCCCGGCGACAAAAACCAGCGCACCCGCTCGCACTGCCCGCGAGTAGCCGACGGTCGCCTCCCAGGGTGCGCCCGACGAGATGAGCCGGCGATCGGCGCGTTCCGTCACGCCAATGAAGCGCAGACGAGATCGCCGATCTCGCTCGTCTTCAGGCCACTTGAGGCGTCGAGCGACGGTATACGCTTGCTCGACAAGAGGCTTGCGATCGTGTTCTCGATCGCGGCCGCCGCGCGGCGCTCACCGACGTAGTCCAAGAGCATACCGACGGCGGCGATCGCCGCGACGGGGCTCACCGAGTTGCGGCCTTTGTACTTCGGCGCCGAGCCGTGGATGGGCTCGAAGAGCGAGACTTTGCCCGGGTGAATATTCCCCGATGCCGCGACGCCCATTCCGCCCTGCAGCATCGCGCCGAGATCCGTGATGATGTCGCCGAAGAGATTGGTCGTCACGATCACGTCGAACGTCTCGGGGTTCTTCACCATCCACATGCACGCGGCGTCTACGTACGCGAATTCTTGCTCGATGTCCGTGAATTCTGGGCCTACTTCTTCCATCGTCCGGCGCCAGAGCTGCTGTACCTCGATCGCATTGGACTTGTCGACGAGCGTCAGCTTCTTCTTGCCGCCGCGGGCGCGCGCGAGCTCGAACGCGTAGCGGATGGCACGCTCGACGCCTTTGCGCGTGAAGATCTGATTGGCGATGACGACTTCATCCGGCGTGCCCTTCTTGAAATGCCCGCCGATACCGGTGTAGAGGTCTTCGGTATTCTCGCGCACCACGACCATGTCGATGTCGCGCGGCGTCTTTCCCTTGAGCGGGCAGAGGTGCTCGGCGTAGAGCTTGATCGGGCGCAGATTGATGTAGAGATCGAGCCCGAATCGCGTTGCGGCGATGACGCCGCGTTCGACGAGGCCCGGCGGCAGGCGCGGGTCTCCGATCGCGCCCAGGTAGATCGCGTCCATCGATCTGAATTCGTCGAGCTGTCCGGGCGGCATGAATTCGTGCGTGGCCAAATAGTGATCGGCACCGAACGGATACATGGTGGTGCGATAGGAAAACTTGAATAGACTTGCCGCGCGCTCGAGGACTTTCAGGGCTTCGTCGGTCACTTCGGGACCGACACCGTCACCTGGGATGACGGCGATCGTGTATGGCGCGGGCACGGATTACTTCGATTTCTCGACGAGCCGCTTCTCGACGTAACGGAGTAAGCCGCCCATGGCGATCAGATCCTGCATGAAGGGCGGCATCTGCGTCGCGGAATACGCTTTGCCCGTCGACTCGTTTGTGATCACGCCGTTCGCGGCGTCGACCGTGATCGAATCGCCGTCCTTGATGCCGTCCACACCTTCGACGCATTCGAAGATCGGCAGGCCGGTGTTGATGGCATTGCGATAAAAAATCCTGGCAAAGGATTTGGCGACGACGCCTGAAACGCCCGCGCCTTTCAGGGCGACCGCAGCTACTTCGCGTGAGGATCCGCAGCCGAAGTTCGTGTCGGCGACGATAAGGTCGCCGGGTTTGACCTTCTTAACGAAATCGGCGTCGAGATCTTCAAGCGCGTGCTTGCCGAGTTCCACCGGATCGATCAGATTGCAGTAGCGGCCGGGGATGATGACGTCGGTATCGACGTTCTTGCCGTACTTGTGCGCAGCGCCTTTGAGGATCATGCCGGCACCTTCGCGGTGAGCTCTTCCGGACCGCAGATGTATCCGGCGACGGCCGTGGCGGCTGCCACATAAGGCCCGGTGAGATAAACCTCGCTCTTCACGTGGCCCATTCGGCCGCGGAAGTTCCGATTGGTGGTGGATATGCAGCGTTCGCCGTCCGCCAACACGCCCATGTGTCCGCCGACGCACGGGCCGCATGTCGGCGTCGAAACGACGCAGCCGGCCTCGATGAACGTCTCAACTAAGCCTTCTTTGATGCACTGCATGTACACTTTTTGACTGCCCGGGATGACGATGGCGCGGATCGACGGATGTACTTTGCGGCCCTTCAATATCTCCGCGGCCTGACGCATATCTTCGATGCGGCCATTCGTGCAGGTGCCGATCACCGCTTGATTCACGGTTATGTCGTGCAGATCCGATGCGTTTTTAGTGTTGTCGGGCAGCCACGGTATTGCTACCTGGGGTTCGATCTGCGCGCAGTCGATGACGATCGTCTGCGCGTACTCCGCATCTTTGTCGGCATGATAGATGGTGTAATTCTTCTTGCCGACCGCCGCACAGTAGGCTTCGGTGGTGGCGTCGACCGGAAAAATGCCGTTCTTCGCGCCCGCTTCGATGGACATGTTCGCCATCGTGAAACGCCCGCTCATCGGCAAATCCTTGAGCGCCGGTCCCGTGAACTCGAGCGCTGCATACGTGCCGCCGTCCACGCCGAGCTCGTTGATCGCGCGCAGGATCAGATCTTTGCCGGAAACGTACTTGCGCAGACCGTTCTCAAAGATGATCTTGATCGAATGCGGTACGCGAAGCCACATCTCACCCGTCGCAAACGCAGCGGCGATATCCGTGGAACCAACGCCGGTCGCGAAGGCGCCGATGCCGCCGTACGTCGTTGTGTGGCTATCGCCCCCGATGATCGTCTCGCCGGGGCCCACCATACCGTTCTCCGGCAGCACCACGTGTTCGATCCCGCCTCTGCCGACTTCAAAATAGTTCTCGATCGCGTGCTCGGTGGCGAAGTCGCGCATCATCTTCGAAAGCGTGGCGGTTGCGATATCTTTGTTCGGCGTGAAGTGACTCGGCACGAGGGCGATCTTGTTCCGGTCCCAGACCTTGTCGGCGCCCTTGATCTTCCTGAACTCCGTGATCGCGACGGCGGCGGACAGCTCGTTCGCCATGACGAGATCGAGCTCGATCGAGATGATATCGCCTGGCGCCACCGTGCCCGCGCCTGCGTGGGCCGCCAATATCTTCTCCGTCATAGTCATCGGGCGCGCCATACCACAACCTCCGCTCGGAAGCCAAAGCGGTGCGCCGAAGTATGCGCACTGCGGATCAATTCAGGGGAGAGATGGAACCGTTCTGCGCGCTTCGCGCCGGCGCCTTTCGCGGAGCTATTTGCCTGCGAATGCCGAGACGTCGAAGTAGATGACGTTGGTGGACTTGTCTCCCGCGCAGATGACGTCGAACTCGTCGTACCACTTCTCGCCGTCGGCGACAGTGGTCTGCGTCACGACGTTCCACGAGCTGCCTTGGCCGCACGTCAATCCTTTGATGTACGCGTATTCGAGGTCGAGGCCGGCCGCCGCGGAGTCTGCCTTGACGATCACCGCTTTCAACATGGTCGAGCCGTTGCGGCCGTTCGATGAATCCAAGCTCGCGGGAGCAGGCGTCGCGACGACCCGTGCCGGTTCGGTCAGGTCGATGTCGGTCACGACACCCGCATCAAAACCATATACCCAGCGGACGCCGGCGGCATCGCCGTAAACACGGTTGCCGTTGTCGGCAACGGTGATAGGCCGGCCGCGCAGCGACGTCACTTGGTCGACGGTCATACCGAGCGAAACGCCGTACGGATCCTGCAGAACAGACTTCTTCGAGCCTCTCGGGCTCAACGTCACGCTGAGCGCGGCATCGCCCGCGAAGACAACGGCGAGAACGGCATTGCCGCCGTCTGCATTCCACGTCCAAAGTTCGCCGACGTTCACGGGCACGACTTGCAGCGGCCGGCCTAATGTTTTCGATACGGCGGCTCGCGTATCTCCGAGCGTGACGCCATCGAACGAATCGGCAAGAGAAGTCGGGGAGGCGGCGGGCATGGGTGTTGAGGTCGCCGAGCCCGGCTGCGGCGCCGGCGTGACGTACGGAAATGGAGTGGCGGCCGCCGAGGAAACCGCAGCGTTCGGCGATGCGGCCAAAGGCGACGCTGCGGTGATCAAGATCGCCAAAGTGCATACCGGCAGCATCCCGGAACCCTCTCCTGTCAAGCGACGCTCGCGCCGAACCGCCAATATATCCTAATATATCGGATGGAACGACCAAGAGGGACAGCGGGCGGATAAGGTTTAGCTGATTATGCCGCGGGACGTTGCTCCAAGGGCACAAGGCGCCGCCGCATCGCGGCGGCATACACCACACCGACCGCAAGCGCCCCGACCGCCAGCCACTGGACATTCGGCGCAAGGCTTGCGAAATTGACGGCCAGCAACGCCACGATCGTCACGACGCCGATCATCGGCAAAACGACCCGCGTGAGATCGGTGGCCGGCACGCCTGCCCGTAGGAAGTGCGTCGCGCAGGCGAGGCCGGTGATGATGAACGTGAGCCCGAGCACGAACGTCTCGGTATCGAGAACGTATGTCCACTGCGCGTTGACGTTCGGCGCGAACCCCGTCAGCAGCGTGACCACGAGCACGCCGACGTTGATCGTCGCGATGCTGATATGCGGCGTGCCGAACTGCGGATGCACGTCGGTCAGCACGCGCGGGAAAAGCCGATCGCGAGCCATCGAAAATGCGATGCGCGAGAGGCCGAGCTGTGTGGTCCACAACGTCGCACCTGTGGAAAGCAGCACGACGGCGATCATGATATCCGTATAGACGCCGCCGCCCAGCTGTCCGGCGATGTACGCGAGCGTGTCCGACGAGTGATCTGAGAACGCACGCAACGGCCCGATACGCATGAACGCGACCATGCAGAGCAGCGTCAGCGCGGTGGTCGCGATCAATCCTATGATGCCGCCTTTGCCTGGATCCTTTGTGGTGCCTTTGCCCTCTTCCGATGTGCAGCTCGAGACTTCCCAGCCGTCGATCACCCAAATTGCCGAAACCGTGGCGCTTGCAAAGCCGGCTAGTCCCAGCGGCCCAAGCGTGAAAAGCGACGTGACCGGCGCGGCGCCGTGTGCCACGGGATGCGCGAAAGCGATGCCGACAAACGCGAGCAGCGCACCGATCTCGATCCAGAGGAAAAGACCCGAAGCGTTGGCAGTCGGTTTTACGCCGCCGATGAGCAAGGCGCTCGCGCCGATCACCCACAGCCCGCCGGCCACCGCGACTGCGGCAGGCTGGTCGACGAGTGACGGGCTCAGCAGATGGATCTGCGGATTTGAGAGCAGCTCGAGCGTATACGTTCCGGCGGGAACGACCGCTGCGACTGCGCCGAAGAAATACGAGAGCACGACGATCCACGCCGAAAACGCGCCGGCCGTACGACCGAACACGATGCGCGACCACGCATACGTTGAACCCGCATCCGGTCGGACGGCGCACAGTCTATGGAAAGCGAGCGCGATGAAGCCGACGGGAATCGCGAGGAACAGCAGGGCGAGCGGCGCGCCCGCGCCGGCGGCCGCGATCATGATGCCGAAAGTGGTTGCGATGGAATACGCGGGAGCCATGCTGGCGGAAGCAAGAATCGAAAGGTCGCCCAGGCCCAAGACCCGGGCGAGACCCCGTTGCGCCACTACCGAAATGCGCCCGCTACAAGGCGGGCGTTGCACGCGTTCACGACGTTACTATACACAAGGTGTGCCCCCCGCGCAAGTTTTTTAACGCCTGGGAGCCCCGCCTTAATGTTTTTGATCACTCCCGACCTCAGATCTGCGGATCGGCCAGCGTCGCCTGCGCGTCGATGCGGCCGGCCCCCTGGTGCGGATCGCCTATGTTGACGGCATGGGTGACGATGAGCTGGCGTGCCGTCGCCGGCGAGAGCGATTTGCCGTCGGCGAGCGCCTTGCTCTTCATGAGCGCGACAAGGCCCGCTACGTGCGGCGTGGCTTGCGACGTGCCCGCGAAGAGCGCCTCAGATGCGCCGCCGCCGAAAGCGGTGTTTGAATAGAGGTTCCAGATCCATTGCAAGTAGTCGCAACTCGCGAAGTTCTGCGCGCAGGCGGACACTTGCGCCTGCGTCGGGCCGCCGCCCGGCGCGACGACCGCGAGCTGCGGCCCGAAGTTTGAATAGCCCGCCACGACTTCGACGGCTCCCGTCGGATCGTTCGGAGTCACGTCGTTCAACACCGTAGCGCCGACCGCGATCACTCCCGCGTCGGCCGCGGGGAAATCGATGGAGTTCGCGCCGTCGTTGCCTGCCGCTGCGACGACCGAGACGCCTTGGGCGATCGCTGTGGCTACCGCGCTCTCTTCGTTCGGATCCGCACTCGCCGATCCCAGGCTCAAATTGATGACGTTTGCGCTCTGCGGCGGAGAGATCGCCCAGAGTATGCCGTTGGCGATATCGCTCGCAAAGGCGCTCGGATTCTGGCACGCCTGCGTCGGGTGGCCGAACACGCGGACATCGACAAGGCCGACGTTGTAGCCGACGCCTGCTACGTCAAGCGCGTTGTTCGTGTCTGCGGCGGCGATGCCGCTGACATTGGTGCCGTGGCCATCATCGTCTTGGACAGTTGCGCCTACCGGCGCCCCGGATACGAAAACATGCTGACCCACGACTTTGGTCGCCACGTCAGCGTTTGTCAGATCGACACCCGTGTCGATGACGGCGATCCTCACGGCCGGATTGCCCGTCGACAGATTCCATGCACCAGGCATATTGATATCGAACATGCTCCATTGCATGTAATCGTTCTGCATCGAAGGGTCGTTGGGCACGGCGAGTGCGTACCGGTAGGCATCGTGCGTCACCGATTGGACACCGGGCATAGCGCGCATGGCGGCGATCGCGCGATCGGAATCACTCCCGCGCGGCATTGTGAAGACTTGGAACCCGAGGCTGTTCGTCAGGCCCAGCGGCGTTGCGCCTATCCTGCTGACTTGACTTTCTATTTTTGCCGCCTGGTCTGCGCGAAATGCGGACGGCGCGAACCGGACGACGATTCGCGTCGGATCGTATTGGGGCAACTTGTCCGCAGGCAGCGCGACGCGGATCGCCATCGGCCTGCCGTCCGGCCCGGTCACGCGTTTTTCGATCGATTGCATCGTGCTGCAGGGCGGCGGACTTGAACTCGGTGTCGGAGCGGGAGTCGAGCTGCTGCCCCCGCATGCAGAAAGCGACATGCTCGCTGACGCAAGGATCGTGGCGAACAGGACAATCCGGACCGATTTCATTGCGCGACTCCATGCGGCGGCGATGCGGCGTACTTCTAACGTGTTCGGACTGTTAGAAGTGTCTCGATATCTCTTACCCCTATGCGGCTGCACGAATCGAAAGCTCGCGCCAAAGCATGGTCAGCGCGGCGACGACGGCACGGCGCTGGATGGCTTCGCGCGCCCCGGGCCAATCGAGCCGCCTGACGGTTACCGCGCCCCCTGGCATCGCCAGGCCGACGTAGACGAGCCCGACCGGTTTTTCCGCAGTGCCGCCGCCGGGGCCGGCGACGCCCGTCGTCGACATGGCGACGTCCGCGCCCAGGGATGACTGCGCACCCAATGCCATCGCGGCTGCCACCGCTTCGCTGACGGCGCCGTGGCGTTCGAGCAGATCCGGCGCGACGCCGAGCAGCGAGGTCTTCGCTTGATCGGCGTACGCGATGCAGCCGCCGCGGAAGTACTCCGACGCGCCGGGCACGGCGACGAACGCCGCGCTCAGCTGGCCTCCCGTGCACGATTCGCCGACGGCAAGCGACAGAGCGTGACTTCGCAGCTGATCGCCGATGACGCCGGCGAGCGAATCGTCCCCGGTGCCGTACACGCAATCGCCCAAACGCCGGCGCACGATCGCCTCGAGTTCATCGATCATCGCCGCTGCACGTGCCCGCGTTTCAGCCTTCGCCGTCAACTTGACGTCGACGAGACCGGGATGCGCCAGCATTGCGATGCTGGGATTCTTCTGTGCCCGGAACAGATCTGCGATGCGCGCATCCAGATCGGACTCTCCGACACCGGCCGTTCGAAGTACGCGCGTGACAAGGGCGGCGCCCGGCTCGAATCGGCGTTCGATCCATGGGATAGCACAGTCGCGAAGCATCGGCAGCAGTTCGCGCGGTGGTCCCGGCAAAGCCAACACCGCGCGCCCGTCACGCTCGACCACGAAGCCGGGTGCGGAGCCGTGCGGGTTGGGAAATATCTCTGCGCCGAGCGGAAAATGCGCTTGCTGACGGTTGTTCTCGGCCATCGGCCGGCCCACACGCGCGAAGAGCGCTTCGAGGTGGCGCATGCTCGCCTCATCCGCCAAGAGCGGGACCCCGACGGCAGCCGCGATAGCCCCTCGCGTCATGTCATCGACGGTGGGCCCGAGTCCTCCCGCGCATACGATCACGTCTGCGCGAGCGAGGCCTTCGCGCACTGCTGTCGCGATACGATCTTCGTTGTCGCCG
The DNA here is from genome assembly GCA_035295225.1 of Candidatus Eremiobacteraceae bacterium. Classification (NCBI taxonomy): domain Bacteria; kingdom Bacillati; phylum Vulcanimicrobiota; class Vulcanimicrobiia; order Candidatus Eremiobacterales; family Candidatus Eremiobacteraceae; species Candidatus Eremiobacteraceae bacterium. The sequence continues at coordinate 65,785 of DATGJI010000049.1, forward strand.
ACGGATGTCTCGCGATACACGTCCACGCCGATCTCGAAGAGCGACTTCGCGATTTCCGCGGTGTTGGTGTCGACGAGTTGACCGAGCAGCATCTCGGTGCCGATGGTGATGATCTCAGCGCGCGCCATGGACCGCTTGTTTGACGCCGATCGCGCCGCTGACCTACGCGCCCTCGCCTTGCACGAGAAGATCGGCTTCGATCTCTTTGATGACCGTCGGCTTGGCGACGGCAAGATACGCGAATCGACCTCCGCCGACGGCCAGAAGGCCTAAGAAGACATACGGAAGGATGTTGTACGGTGCCGGCGGCACAGGGAAGAGACTGCCGAGGATCGGCACGAGAACCGCGACGACCGCGGCCAATGCGATAACCGCCGCCGATACCGTGAGTTCGCCGCGCTTGCGGAGGTAGAGCGGCGCCGCCACCGCGACGAGCAGATACGCGAACAGCACGGCGAGCGTGCCGATCGTGCCGAGATAGCCGAAGATGTCCAAGAGCGCGGTGTGACGAGCGAAGAGCACGAGCGGCACGATCAGAACGACGAGAGACGAAAGGTTCACGGCGACATGCGGCGTCGAATGGCTTGCGTGCACATCACCGGCCGACGCATGGAACAGGCCGTGCCGGGCCATCGCGAAGAGCACGCGCGATCCGGAATTGATGCACGCGAGCGCGCACGCGAAGAAACTCGTCGCTGCGCCGGCGGCAATCACGATGCCGAACGCCGGTATTCCGGCGAGTTGAGAGAGGACGCTCAGCGGCGCATTGGCCTGGTCGAGCGTCGTGGATTGACCGTGAAACGCGAGCACGAGCGTGTATGAGGTCACGACGAACAGCACGCCGACGGCGATGACCGTACCGATGACGGCGCGCGGAATCGTCCGCAAAGGATCTTTCGCTTCGTGGCCGAGCGCAGTCGCGCTCTCGAACCCGACATAACTGAAGATCGCGAGCACGAGTCCTTGGCGGAAACTCGCAGCCGAAACGCCTTTGAGCGCCAACTGCGCCGGGTCGATGGCGTGGTGGGTCTTGAGGAAGTATGCGGCCACGAGGATGAGGATCAATGCGATCGACGCGAACTCGAGCGCGAGCATGAGTTGCGCCGACAGCTTGATGTCGCGATACGCTATGAACCACGCGCCGATACCGCCGGCGACGATTGCCGCGAACGTCAAACCTTGATCGAATTGTCCGATGCCGGCCGCTTGCGCGAGCACGGTGATGTAGTTGGCCAGCGCCGCAAGCACGGATCCGCCGATGACGAGATACGCGATGACGAGCGACCAGCCGGTGATCACGCCCCACGTCGGGCCAAGCCCCTGCGCGACGAACGTGTAGAGCGAACCTGGTGAGGCCGATCGGCGCGCGAACTGGTTGATGCAGAGCGTGACGAGGATGAGCGCGAGCGTCGAAAAGACATACGCGAGCCACGTGCCGTTGCCCGTGATGGCGAAGACGACTGGTACGACGAGCGCCGGCGTGGCGGTCGGCGAGATGTTTGCGACAGACTGCGCGGTGACTTCCCAGACCGACAGGCAGTTGCGCCGTAAACCTGAGTGCGCGACGCCCCGGATCGCTTCGGTTGCCATGTCAGATGTTACGGGCTTTGCGTAGCCCGAGGATCTCGTCGGCGGCCGCTTCACCGGTCGCGACGGCGCCGTTCATAAAACCCTGGAAGTTCACCGCCGTGTGCTCGCCGCAGAAGTGAACGTTGGATTGACGCGCGCGTTCGTAACCTGCGAATCCGGTGCACTGGCCGACGGCCCAGTATGAATACGATCCTTTGTGCCAGCGATCGCCCGTCCAGTAGTCCAGAAATGCTTTGCCGTTCCAGGCTTTCGTGATGCCGGGATAGAGCGGCTCGAGGCCCGCCAGTTGTTTGCGCGCTGTTTCCGCCGATGCGGGCGCGAACGATACCGGTCCATGGGAAGCGCCTACGACTCCGCCTGAGTAGAATTCGAGAATGCCGCTATCGCCCGCTTGCCCGCGGCTTGAATCAAGCGTCTGCTGATAGCCTGTGTCCGCATAGGTGAACCCGTTGTATCCCGTGTGCAGCCACGGACGGCTTGTGAACTGCATATAGATCTTCGTGTTCGTGCCGAGCGGCAGTTCGCGGATCGCGCGCATCTTCAACGCGTCGAAGCCGGCGCGCGAGAGATCCACGCGGCGCAACGTCGTGAACGGGAGTGCCAAAATCACGTGGTCCGCGGCGACGTCGACGCTCTGCATCTGCGACTCAAACGTGCAGACGTAGGAGCCGTCGGAACGCCGACGCAGCGCGACGAGTGCGCTGTTGGTGTGCACGGTGCCATCCGGCAGCGCGCTCGCGAGCCGCGCCGCGATCTGATCGTTTCCGCCCTTGACGCAATATCTCTCGTCGGTGCCGACGAGATAGAAGCCGCCTCTTGGATTGTAGGACGGCATGTAGCCGAGCATCCCGATGAGCTCCAGCGATGACTGCTTGTCGGCTTCGCCGCCGTTCTCGGTCGTGGCATCGATGTCGAGCAGCCAGCCGATCTTCGAAGACGTGCCGCCGGGGATGTTCCTCTCTATCCACTCTCGGGCGGACATCTGGTCGAGCGCCTTTCCGGCGGGCGTGTACTTATTGTAGACGCATGGATAACCGGCGTCGGCAGCCGCTTTGATCTTGGGATAGACGTGCGCGTAATCTGCGAGCATCTCGCGATATGTGTAGCGCTCGCCGCGGACGAAATAGAGTTCTTGGGTCCCCGCCGTTTGAGCTGCGCGAACGTCGACGAGGTCCAATCCAAGTTCTTTGGCGAGCGCGCGGATCGATGCGTGTTCGCTCGAGATGAATTCGCCGCCGTTCTCCGCGATCTGACCATCGTCGAAGTAGTCGCGCAGCGTCCACGTTCGACCGCCAACACCGCTGTTGGCTTCGTAAATGGCTGCTTTGACGCCGGCTTGATGCAGGCGATATGCGCACGTCAGCCCGCCAAGACCGGCGCCGACGATGACGACGCGCGGTGCGCTTCCTGCGAACGCGGGCGTCGGCCGGAGCGCCGCTGCCGCGAGAGCGGCGCCGGCGCCGGCGAGAAAGGTGCGCCGGTCAGACAGCGCTTGCTCTTGCAACGCGTCGACTTCGTCGACCGGCAGTCCGGTCGCCGCCGAACCGAGATAGGCCGCATGCGCGCGCCGCAGCCCGTCGGTCAATCCCGAACGCGCCATTAGAGTTTGAAGTTCGTCTCGAGCGTCGCCTGAAGCGGGATCTTCTGGCCTTCCGCACCGACTTGCTGATTGTAGTACCAATTGCCGTAGGGGTAGCGCAACTGAATCGGCGGGTTCGCGACGAAATTGCCCGCGGGTGCGAGCAGATTCGATGCGAGCTGGGCGTAGATGCACGTATTGCCCGCATCCCACGGCTCGCCGCGCTGGAAGCACTGATCCACGAGGTTGGCAAACGTCAAGGTGGTCTTGATACGAGGCGTCACGTCGTACGAAAGCGCGAGATTGGCGGTCAGACGCGACGGCTCACGAAACGCCCCCATGTTATCGAAAACGCCCGTGTATTTATCGGGGATGAAGATGAAGTTCGAACACGTCGTCGTGTCCGCAGTCGTGCCGCTGACGACGCCGGTGCAGGACGTGGGATCATATCCGGGCCAGACGAGCGGCGATCCGTACCACGTGCCGGAGCTGAAAGTGAACGTGGGACTGATGTTGAACTTCGCGTGTTTATAACCGAGGACGAACGAGGCCGTGAACGGCACGTCGTACCCGATCGCTCCGTTGAACGGCGACGGGATCAGGTCATACGGCGTGTATTCGCCGTTGCGATCGAACAGCGGCTGGGGCTTGTCGTTGAAGTAGGGGTTGGAAACCGTCACGCCGTTATTCACGTAGGTGGCCGAACCGCCGCCCGCGGATGTAAACGCGTTGTACGCAGCGATGTAATTGTTGAGGAGATCGATGACGTTCTTGCCGTTTGGGAACGGCCCGTACTTGACGACCGTGTGCGTCCATGTCGCCGAAACGTCGAATGCAAAGCCGTCGCGGTCGAAATTGCCTTTGTTGAGAGCGACCTCCACGCCTGTCGATCGCGCGAGGCCGGTGTTGATGCCGGCGTCGACGCCTTGCGCGTTGAGTGCGATGTTCTGCAGCTGATTCTGAGTGTCGCGCAAGAACGGAGTGATCTTGTAGGCGATGTCGGTGCCGCGGAGATGCTGCTCGAGCGACAGATCGAAGTTGTTCGACGTGTCGGGATAGACAGGATGCACGGGCGTATTGTAGCCGAACCCGACAAACTGACCGATGAAGCCCGGCAGGTTCTGCTGGAACGTGTTGTACTCCTGATACGATGTGGACGGCGGTCGCGCATATCTCCCGTAAGAGCCGCGGATAACCGTATCCGGCGAGAGCGAGTACGAGAACGCCACGCGCGGCTGCGGAACCGTGAAATTCTCCGTGCCGCCCGCGAAATTCGCAAGCTGCGACGGGGTTGTTCCCGCCGGGCACGGTGACTCTGCACCGGTGTTCGGATCAAACGACCGTTGAACGGCGCCCACGCCTGGATCCGTGCAATACTCGTTGTTGAACGCCTTGAACCAGAACGCTCTTGCTGGATAGCCCGACGAAAGATCCTGAAGCCGGAACTTGTAGTTCTCAAGCCGGATGCCGAGCGTCAGGCTCAGCTTGTCATTCGGGCGGTAGTTGTCGGTGAGCGAGAAGCCGGTCGTGTAGGGGGTGACGTTATCCACCTGCGCGGCCTGGCCGTTCTCTGTGACGATCCATTGAGCTCCGGCGAGCGCAGCCGGCGAACCGGCCGGCGGACTTCCCGGACTCAAGCCTTGTGCTTGTCCGCCGACTATCCCCGTGATGTTGCCAAAAGTGGGATTTCCCGCTCCATCCGTCGCGTTGAAGCAGCTCGTGCGCACGCCTGTGACGTAGCTATAGCAGTTGCCTGCGCCATCGATGAGATTCGACTGCGCGTTCCAGAAGTAGTTGAAACTGTAGAACTGCGCGCTATAGGTCTGCAGCTTCGCTGTGAGATACGAGGCCGTGAAGTTGAGCAGGTGCTTGTCGCTGAGCTGGTTCGAATAGACGAGGTTCGCACCATACGTGTGATCGAGCACTTCGTAATCGGGAAGCTGTCCGCCGTACGTCTGTTGTGCGCTTACGGGTCCGGTTATGAACCAGTTGGCATACTGCGAGTAACCGAAGAGCCGCAGGAAACTTTTTGCGTTGATGTTGCGCTGGTACTGCAGCTTCGTCAGCCCGACGCCATTATCCGAGCCCTCGCGCATCTCGGGTGGGATGATATCGCCGACTTGATGTGTGACGTTGGGGAACAGCACGACCGATCCCTTAGTCGGATCCGGCGGCGCGAAGACTTGGCCGTTGTATGCAAAGCCGTCGAAGAACGGCACGTTGCCGCCAAACGTCGCTTGCGGAAAACCGTTGACGAACCATTGAAGGTCATCGGGCGAGCCGTAGAACTTCTGCAAGATATCGCCGTTCATGTAGAGCAGCTGCACGTCGTCCTTGTTCGAATCGTATCGATGGCCAAGGCGGTAGTGGAAGTTCAACAACGTCTCATGATCATCGGTGTGACCGATCGCGTTGTTGTATCCAGGAGCGAATATCGGCGTGCCCGAGCCGTCGAAAACGCAGGGCGCGATGTTGCAATAGCCGCCGGAAGATTGTCCGTTGTGCGACGGGATGTATAGTGGATAGAAGAAAAGCGGATTGCTCACGCCGTTGTTTTCCGAACCGTAACGATAGTCTTGACTGATGATGGCCGTCGCGATGTAGTAACTGATATTGCGGTCCGGGGTCGCGCCGCTGTACTCGAACAGCGCCTTGTTGTAAAGCGCGGGAGCGCCGACGCCCGCGGTGAAATTCGCATAGCCCGGATACGTACCGCTTTTTATGACCTGGTTGACGTACCCGGCTAGTCCGGACGCGTCGGCGGACGCGGGTGTGCCGCCCGTATAGACCTGGACTTCCTGATTGCCGAGGCTCGTGAGCGTCGCAACGGGCGACGAGTCGGATTGCCGGACCACGGGTATGCCGTCCACTTCGTACGCGACCTGATCGTAGTCGCCGCCGCGGATGAAGACGCTCTGGTTCCAACCTTGCTGACCCTGCGGATATACGACGCCCGCAGCGCTCGCGATCGAACTATACGCCTGATTGAGGCCGCCGGATCCGGCGAGCGAAGCCGACGCGCGTTGCGCAGCCGCGTTGACGGAGTAGACGTCGCTTGTCGTGCCCGGTCTCACCAGCGACGCCGTGCCTCGCGTCGAGACGGTCGCCAGGGTCCGCACGGATAGTCGCAGGCTTATGGTGACGCTGCGGACCTGGTCGGAGATCACCGTGACGCCGGGGACGCTCGCGACGTCGTAGTTCGCCTTCGTGGCCGTCACGGTGTACGTATCCGGTGAAAGCGAAAGGAAACTGAAGAACCCGCCCGCATCGCTGACGCCTGTCTCCGATTGCGACGGCGAGGAGACCGCGATCTTCGCGTCCGCCACCGGCGCGCCCGTGCCTGAATCCACGACCCTGCCGCGCAAAGTGCCCGTTGTGCCCGCCGCGGCAGGCAGCCCCGACGAGGCGCACACCACGCACGCGAGTAGCGCTATGACCAATCGGCGAAGCAACACAAAACTCTCCCTCAGGCGTAGCGTTAAGGTGAGATTATCGCATGGAGTGTACGCGGAATTCATGCCCGCGCCTATGTATCCTTTGAACAAATTTGGCGTCAGGTATTATGAAGAAAGTCTAATATTCGCCCCGCGAGCTGGAGTCGAAAGCGTACGTCCGGATCGTCGAGGCGGATGGCCAAGACCTCCATCGCCCGGTTCAGCCGGTAGCGCAGTGTATTCGGATGGACGCCGAGCCGCTGCGCAGTCTCGCGAAAATTAAATCCGGTACGCGCATACGTGAGGAGCACCGCTTTCATCGCGTCGCCGCCCTTACGCGATTGAAGCGCTCCGAAGAGATCGTCGATGAACGCCTCCCGGGCGCCGCTGTCTCCCATGAGAACGCGCGGTACGAGCGCATCATCGAATCGCTTGATCATGACGCCGTCGCGGTAACCCAAGAGCGACTGTGCTTCCTTATAACTCCGCCGCACGCCGCGCGTGCCGGCGTGAGCACGACCCACGAGCAGCGAGATCGCCGGATCGCCGAGTGCTCGCCAGACGGCCGAGATATCGGTGCCTTCCGGAACGAGAAACGCGACGAAATTGAGATTCGCGGTCAGGAGCGGCCGGTGTCGTCCGGTCTGCAGGCGATGACGGAGGACGCTCGCGACTCGCTCGCGCCGCAAGAAGCCTTCGCGCGTCAACGGCAGCGGTTCTGGGATGACGGCGATGGCCACGCGGTGCGATCCGTCCGGATCGAATCCCAGCAGACGCGCGCGCTCGACCGCCTGCGCGTCGTCTTCTTCTCCTTCCAGCAGTGAGAGAAACGAGGCGTAGCCGAGGCGCGATTCCATCGTGGCAAGCTCGCGTTGATGGGCGACGTGCAGCGCCGCCACGAGGGCCGCGTGTTCGGCTGCGCGGTTGTCGAGTTCGGAGAGCTTTGTCTCGCCTTCCATTATCCAGACGAGTCCGATGAGTTCGTCGCCCAAACGAATCGGACAGACGACCCGCGCGCTCAAGCCCATCTCGGGCCGCGCTTCGATCCGAATGGGCCCGTTGCTCGCTCGTATGTTCTCGAGCAGGCCATCGCGCTCGAGCGATTCCTGGACCGTGGCAGGCGATTGCGCGTGTTCCAGCGTCTCACGCCTGACCGCGTCGGCCTGCATCGCGTGCTCATGAAACGCGAGCAGTTTGCCTGCCGGATCTTCAAACGTCACGGATCGATCTATGAGACCGCCGAGCGCTCGCGCGAGATCGCTAAGATTCGTTCCGCTCGCCGCGGCGCGCGTCAGTTCTCGATGGATCGCTTCGGATTGCTCGAGCAAGACGTACTGTTCGGCGATGATGGCGCGGTGAAGCTCTTCCGTTATCTGAGCGAACGGTATGTCGAAGGGAATCTCGACCAGCGGCAATCCTTGTTTATCCGCTTCATCTCTCGCCGCAGAACCGAACTCTTCGACATAGCGCGGAACCGCAAGTCCGATCGCAGCCAAACCGTGTGCCGACAGCGCGCGGATCTGCGAGCGCTGATCCTGCGGCCTTGCCGGCCATGCAAACCCAGTCGTCAGCAAGAACTGGCCTGGCCGGACCCACGGGGCTGGATCGGGCATGTCGATGACGTGCGCCCAGCGGACGTCGCGCTCAAGTCCCTTGGCCCCGGCCACCAGCTTAGCGCCTCGCAGCGACTCGAATCCCAACGCCTCACGAACGGTCACGGGCGCTCCTTGGCGTGCAAGCACGAAGAATTGACTGAATTTTGTGCGCCGGCTACGTGGTGTTTCCCTGCCCGGATACTATAAGATAGTGTTGGCGGGACGGCTTTCCACCCTCCGTGGCTTCGACACGAAAGGATGAGCGTGTGGCTGTAGCATCAACCGAGACTTCAGCGCTGCTCGCGGCTCGCTCGGCCGAAGTGCCGCGCGGCGTCGGCAACATGCATCCGATCTTTGTCGAGCGAGCGTCCGGCGCCAAGCTTTGGGACTCCGACGGCAACGAATATATCGACTTCGTCGGCGGCATCGGCGTGCTGAACGTCGGTCACGCGCACCCGCGGATACGGCGCGCAGTCGAAGCCCAGCTCGAGCGATTCACACACACGTGTTTTCAGGTCGCGATGTACGATTCGTACGTCGAGCTTGCCGGTCGACTGAACCGTCTGGCTCCCGGCGCTTCTACGAAGAAGACCTTGCTCGTGACGACCGGCGCCGAGGCGACGGAGAACGCGGTGAAAATAGCGCGCGAAGCCACAGGACGTCAGGCCGTGATCGCGTTTCACCACGGATTCCACGGGCGAACATTGCTCGCGCTGAGCATGACCGGAAAAAGTCAGCCATACAAGCAGCGCTTTGGGCCGTTCTGCAGCGAGGTCTATTTCGCACCGTTCCCGTACGAGTTCCACGGCTGGACGACAGAGCGCAGTCTTACCGCGCTCGCCCAGCTTTTCGAATCCGAAGTCGCACCTGAGCGCGTCGCCGCGATCATCATCGAGCCGGTTCTCGGTGAAGGCGGATTTGTGCCGGCGCCCGCGGAGTATTTGCGCGAATTGCGGCGCATCACGGCAAAACACGGCATCATGCTCGTCTGCGACGAGATCCAATCCGGATTCGGACGCACGGGCAAGATGTTCGCGTGCGAGCACGCCGGGATCGAGCCCGATCTCATGGCGGTCGCGAAGAGTATCGCCGGCGGCCTGCCTCTCGCTGCGGTCATCGGACGTGCCGAGGTCATGGATGCGCCCGGACCGGGCGGCTTAGGCGGGACCTTCGGCGGGAATCCGCTTGCGTGCGCGGCGGCCCTCGAAACGCTCGACATAATCGAAGAAGAAAAGTTGCTCGATCGAGCCGTCGCGATCGGCGCGCGGGTCGAGAGCGTTCTTCGCGCCCTGCAACGCCGGCATCGACGCATCGCCGATGTCCGGGGGATCGGAGCGATGATCGGCATGGAGTTCGCAGACGATGGAAGTACCGAAGAACCTCCCATCGTCAAGCGGCTCGTCGCCGAAGCGCGAGCGCGAGGATTGCTTTTGTTCCCCGCCGGCGCGAAAGGCAACGTCGTCCGCATCCTCGTGCCGCTCGTGATCCAAGATGACGAACTCGACCTCGCGCTCGGCCGGCTCGAAGCGAGCTGCGACGCGGTGCTCTCGTGAAAGGATGACGTGCCAAAATTTCTCACCGACCAGATTCTGAGACCTTAGCCTACACGCAGACCGTTCTCGACTTGATCGCCAAACCGGCGATCACGCCGGAAGACGTCGCGTGGATAACGAGCGAGACGGTCAACGGCTTCCGCGATCACGTCAATCCCGGATTCCTCGAATACCGCAAAGCGACATCGGTCGAACACGCGGCGGCGGCCGTGGAATGGGAAGACGCCGGCCCGAACGCCTATCGCGACGTCAACGGAAAAGAATACATCGATTGTCTCGGCGGGTTCGGCATTTTCAATGTCGGTCACCGGCATCCGAAAGTCGTCAAAGCGGTCACGGACCAGTTGAAGCGCCAGGCGCTCCACAGCCAAGATCTTCTCGACCCGCTCCGCGCGATGCTCGCGAAGGCGTTGGCCATGCTCGCGCCCGGTAATCTCAATTTCGCCTTCTTCTGCAACAGCGGCACCGAAGCGGTCGAGGCGGCTTTGAAACTCGCGCGTGCATTCGATCCGAAGAAACCCACCATCGTGGCCGCGACGAAGGGCTTTCACGGCAAGAGCTTTGGGTCGCTCTCCGTGAGCGCCAAAGGCGAATTTCGCATGCCGTTCGGTCCGATGCTGCCAAACGTCGAGCACGTGCCGTTCAACGATCTCGAAGAGCTGCGCACGGAGATGCACAAGCTGCGGATGGTCGGCGAAGAGGCGGGCGCCGTGGTGTTGGAGCCGATCCAAGGCGAAGGCGGCGTCAATCTTCCGGACGACGACTACCTGCCCGGTGTGCGCGCGCTCTGCGACGAATTCGGCGCGCTGCTCGTTCTCGATGAAGTGCAGACGGGCATGGGCCGCACCGGCAAGATGTTCTGCTGCGAACACTACGGCGTCACTCCCGATCTCATGTGCCTCGCAAAGGCATTCGGCGGCGGCGTCATGCCGGCCGGCGCCGTCATCGGCACGCGCGCCGTGTTCTCGCGGCTCTTCGCCAACCCGTTCTTGCACACCACGACGTTCGGTGGAAATCCGCTCGCCTGCGCGGCCGCGCTCGCGACGATCAACGTGCTCATCGAGGAACGCTTACCGCAGCGCGCCGCCGTCATCGGCGCGCGGATGATCGAAGGCCTGCGCCGCGCCGCAGCCGGTCATCCTGAAATCGTCCACGACATCCGCGGCAAGGGTCTTCTCATCGCGCTCGAGTTCGCGAACAACGAGATGGGTTTCGAGCTTGGCAAACACATGCTCAAGCGCGGCGTGCTCGTCTCGGGAACTTTGGTGAACGCTCGAACCGTACGCGTCGAGCCGCCGTTGACGATCACGGAGGAGCAGACAGACTATGTCTGCAAGGCGCTCGCCGAATCTTTGGACGCGATGTCGTCGAAGGCCGTGACCGTCTGACCGCTTGAGGAACGCACATGCTGACCATGCAAGAAGATCTGCTCGCCGACTTGCGCCGTGACGACGGCGTCGCGCTCATGTTCGTGGACGGCGAATTCTGTCCGGCGTCGGACGGCGCCGCGCGCGAGATCGTCAACCCCGCGAATGGCGAGGTCATCGCGCGCGTCGCGGAAGGAACGGTCGCCGATGCCGAACGCGCCATCGCCGCTGCGCATGCCGCCTTCTACAAAGGTCCCTGGGGTGATTCGCTGGCGCAAGATCGCGCGAAGTTGCTCAATGCATTGGCGGCGGCCATCGACGAAAACGCTGGAGCATTGTCACAGCTCGAAACGCTCAACAATGGCAAGCCCTTGCGCGAGACCGAGTACGACATGGCGGATGCCGCCAACTGCTTCCGCTATTATGCCGGCCTCGCCACGAAGCCGCACGGCCAGACCTTCGATGTGCCGGCCGCGTCGCAGTCCTACACGGTTCGCGAGCCGATCGGCGTCTGCGGTCAGATAATCCCGTGGAATTATCCGCTGCTCATGGCGGCGTGGAAACTTGCACCTGCCCTCGCGGCGGGTAATGCATGCATCCTCAAGCCTTCGGAGCTCACACCGCTCACAGCGCTGCGACTCGCCGCGCTCGTGGCCGAAGCCGGCTTCCCCAAAGGCGTTGTGAACATTCTCACCGGAGCAGGACCGGTCGTCGGACACGCGCTGGCCGCGTCGGCACTCGTCGATAAGATCGCATTCACCGGCGGAACGAAGACCGGCCGATCCATCATGCAAGCGGCGACGGGCAATCTAAAGAAGATATCGCTCGAGCTCGGCGGCAAGTCGCCGAACATCGTGTTCGCCGATGCCGATTTCGACACCGCGATCGACTACGCGCTCTTCGGGATCTACGCCAACGCAGGGCAGGTCTGCTCCGCCGGCTCGCGGCTCCTTGTACAAGATTCGCTGCACGACCGCTTCGTCAAGCGACTGGTGGAACGCGCGAACAAGATCGTCGTCGGTGACGGCTTCGATCCAAAGACCGAGATGGGTCCGCTCGTGAGCCGCGCGCATCAGGAAAAAGTCGAGTCCTACATCAAGACCGGCATCGCCGAGGGCGCCAAGCTCGAATGCGGCGGCTCGCGTTTATCGGGCGAACTCGGCAAACGCGGCAATTTCCTCATGCCCACGATCTTCTCGCACACGACGCCCGCGATGCGTATCGTCCAGGAAGAGATATTCGGCCCGGTGCTCGCCGTGCAGACGTTCCGCGATGAGGCGGAGGCGATCGCGCTCGCGAACGACACGATCTACGGTTTGGCCGGCGCCGTCTTCACCAACGACGTCGCCAAAGCGCACCGCGTCATCCGCAAGCTGCGCGCCGGCATCACGTGGATCAACACGTATCATCCCACCTACAATGAGGCGCCCTGGGGTGGTTACAAGCAATCCGGCATTGGCCGCGAGCTTGGCACCTACGGCTTCGACGCGTATACGGAAGTGAAACAGATCAACGTCAACCTCGCGGTCGAGCCGAGCGGCTGGTTCGCTGACCGGTGAGTCCGAAGACGGAAGCCGCCCCGCAGCATCGAGCGCTGCCCATCGCGGGCGAGCGGCGTGCCACGCAAGAGGCTGCGCCCGTCCTCAACCCATACGATGGATCGGTCGTGGCCACGATCGGCGTCGGTTCGGCGGCGGACATGGACGATGCGATCGCCGCCGCTGCGCACGCATTCCGCGAATTCCGGCGCTGGCCGCGGCACAAGCGCAAATCCCTTCTTCTTGACATAGCCGCGCGGCTTCGCGACCGTCGCGCCGAATTCGTCGATCTCATGATCGCCGAGAGCGGCAAGCCGCGTAAGTACGCCGGCATCGAGGTCGATCGCGCCGTCACCACGTTCACGCTTGCCGCGGAAGAATGCACACGTTTCGGCGGCGAGGTGTTGCCGCTCGATCTCGCGCCCGCCACCGAGGGCTACACGGCGATCGTCGGCCGCTTTCCGGTCGGTGTCGTCGGCGCGATTGCGCCGTTCAATTTCCCGTTGAATCTCGTCGCGCACAAGCTTGCGCCCGCGATCGCGGTGGGCAACTGCGTCGTCTTGAAGCCTCCGCCGCAAGCGCCGCTCTCCGCGCTGCTGCTGGCGGATGTGTGTTATGCCGCGGGAATGCCGGCCGATGCGCTTTCGGTCATCCATTGTCCGGTCGAAGTGGCGGAGAAACTTGCGACCGACGAGCGCATCGCCTTGCTCTCGTTCACGGGTTCTGCCGCAGTGGGCTGGCATCTCAAATCCATCGCCGGCAAAAAACGTGTCGTGCTCGAGCTCGGCGGAAACGCAGCGGCTATCGTGGCCGCCGACGCGGATCTGCCCTGGGCGGCGACGCGCTGCGCGCTTGGATCGTTTGCGCAGGCCGGCCAGGTGTGCATCAAAGTGCAGCGCATCTTCGTGGAACAGTCCGTTTTTGACGAATTCAGCGCGCTGTATCGCAATGAAACCGCCCATCTGCAGACCGGCGATCCGACGCTCGCAGACACGGTGGTCGGACCGATGATAGATTCGCGGAGCGCCGATCGCGTCAGCGCATGGCTCGACGAAGCAGTGCGAGGCGGAGCCACGGTGATCGCGGGCGGCACGCGACAAGGCAATGTCGTCCAGCCGACGATCTTGGGCGGCACGACAAATGCGATGAAGGTCGAGGCTGAAGAGGTCTTCGGTCCGATCTCCACGATCGCGCCCGTCGCTTCTCTTGAGGAAGGTTTCGCGCGCGCGAATGAAACCCGTTACGGGCTGCAGGCCGGCGTCTTCACGTTTGACGTGCGCGCGATCGCAAAGGCGTTCGAGGAGTTGGAGGTCGGCGGCGTCATCATCAACGACTATCCCACGCTGCGCGTGGACAACTTTCCGTACGGCGGTGTCAAGGACAGCGGCTTTGGCCGCGAAGGCGTACGCTATGCGATGGAAGAGATGACCGAGCTCAAGACGCTCGTCGTGAAGTACCGGTAACGCTGCTCCGATGCAGCGCATCTGGGTTTTGCTCAAGCGGCTGGCTGCGTGCCAGCCGCTTGACCGTATCCGGCCCGATCACGAAGGGCCGAAGCTTCGACGAGTGCTCGGCGTCTGGGGCCTCATCGGCATCGGTCTAGGCACGATGCTGGGCGGCATCTTTCCCACTGTCGGCGTCGGCATCCAACTGGCCGGGTCGGGCGCGATCTCAGCATTCGTCGTCTCCGGAATCGTCTGCATCTTTGTCGCGCTCTGCTATGCCGAATTCGCTTCGATGGTGCCGGTGGCCGGCAGCGCCTACACGTACGCGTATGCCACGCTCGGCGAATTCATCGCTTGGGTCATCGGCTGGGATCTCATCCTCGAATACGGCATAAGCGCCGCGCCCGTCGCATCTTCTTTTTCCGGCTATCTTCAGGAGCTGCTCGGATACTTCCATGTCACGCTGCCTGCGTCGCTCCAGACGGCGGCCCTCGTTTCGACGCCGTGGCCGGTCTCCATCGGATCGCTGCATCTCGGCCTTGCGCATTTCGATCTGATCCATTCGCAATACGACCTCATCGCCGCTCTCTCGGTCATCGTGGTCAGCGCGCTCCTGGCCATCGGCATCAAAGAATCTGCGACGACGAACGCCATTTTCGTGATCCTGCAGATCCTTTCGTTCATCGTCTTCATCGCCGTCGGCCTCGCGTTCATGCACCCGTCGCATTTCGCGGGCGCCGCTCCCCTCGGCTATCATAGCGTCATCGCAAGCGCCGCGCTCGTCTTCTTCGCTTACATCGGATTCGATACGGTCACGGTGGCGTCGGAGGAATCGAAGAATCCGCAGCGCGATGTTCCTATCGCCGTGGTGGGCTCGCTCATCATCGGCGCGCTGCTTTTCGTCGCGATCACGGCGGTGACCATCGGCATCGTGCCTCTGTCGAAGATCGTGCCGGATTCCGCGATGAGCCAGGCGATACGGCTCGCGGGAAACTATGCGTTTCCGGTCGTCACCGTCACGTTGGGGGCGATCGTCGGGAACATCAGCGTGATGCTCACGTCACTGCTCGGTCAGTCCCGCATTTTCTACGTGATGTCGCGCGACCGGATGTTGCCGCCCGCCGTATCTGCCGTCCATCCGCGATTTCTCACACCGGCCAGGACGACGATGATCACGGGAATCGTGGTGGCGTTTTTGGCGCTCATCGTACCGCTCGAGGATCTGCTCAAGCTCGTGAACATCGGCACGCTGTCTGCGTTTGCGATCGTGAGCATCGGTGTCGCTATCTTGCGCTTCGTGGCCCCCAATGCAAAGCGGCCGTTCAAGGCGCCGGCGGGCGTCGTGATCGGCATTCTCGGGTTCTTGCTTTGCATGTATCTGATACTCTACGGACTATCGCTGCCGACATGGATCCGATTCCTCGTCTGGTTCGCGGTGGGCGCCGCGATCTACGGCTTCTACGGCTACCATCAGAGCTTGCTGCACCCAAAAAACGCCCAGCCGAAATCGGATTGATGTTGGGCGCGCCTTTACGGCGCGCCGCCGGACCGATGTAGGGCGCGCCTTTACGGCGCGCCGCCGGACCGTTGTAGGGCGCGCCTTTACGGCGCGCCGACGGACCGTTGTAGGGCGCGCCTTTACGGCGCGCCGGCGGACCGATGTAGGGCGCGCCTTTACGGCGCGCCGACGGACCGATGTAGGGCGCGCCTTTACGGCGCGCCGGCGGACCGTAAAGGTCCGCCCTACAGACGTTGCCTAGGCTCTAGCAATTCGACCGGAATGCCATTGGGATCTTCCACGAACGCGATCCAGCGCGTGCCGCTCGGCGCTTTCTTCGGGCCTTTGATGACTTTGACGCCCTGACTCTTCAGCTTCTCGACGATGGCCGGCAGATCGCCGTCTACCTCGCACGCCAGGTGTTCGTACCGATTGCCGATCGTGTACGGTTCGTGCTCTTCGAGATCGTAGACGAGCTCGATGTACGAATCCCAGTCGCGGCCGACGAACGCCATGTCGGCGTTGCCTTCGTAGTGCGCTTGGTCCAGCAATTTCAATCCGAGCTGCTCGGTATAGAATTTAATCGACTCGGCCATATCGTTGACGAAAATCGACGTGTGCAGGTAACGCGGCATGCTGTTTGGTCCTCCTCGGGGCCGCAAAGTTTGCTCTACGCTCCCCGCGCGCCCTCCTGATCCGGGTCAAGGATTGTAAGCGCGTCGAAAGAACGCGGATCGGTGAACGTGAGGAGGTACCGCATGCTTACGTTGCGTTTCACCGCGGCTATCGGCGTAGGTGCGATGGTTTCCGCTCTTGCAGTCGCCCCGGCGCTCTGCGCACCATCCCAACCGATGCCAAGCACCGCGATGATGATCCCGATAAGGGCCCTGGTTCGCTTCGTCAACACCGGAATTTCTGCGCCAAGCGGCACGTACGCGCGCGGCGCCGTTATCACAGACGAATTCGCGCCATTTGTCTGGACGACCGCCGACGCCGGCACGCGGTGGAGCACTGGGTTCGCCGCCTACAACGCGTCGTCCAAAATTACGAAACCGCACATCGTGTTGGCTGTGCCCACGGAATTCAACGTCTCAGCAACGCGAGCGTATATCGTTTTTCCGGCCGCGTTCACGCCGCTGTTGAACGGCAAGCCATTCACGGAGACGGGCTATTGGACTTTCGTCCTCGTCAAGGATGGTGCTGTGTGGCGGGTCGCATCGCAGACCTGGGCCGGCGTCACGTTCAAATGAATCGTAGTAGGGCAAGCAGCGCTTGCCCTGTACCAGGCAAGCAGCGCTTGCCCTCAATAATCGACGGGGCGAAGGTAGAACTCGTTGATCGCGGTGGTCGAGATCATCGCCGTCGTAGCGAGATGCCGCTTCCAGTGCGTCGCCCCGACCCGGCTTCGGACGAGATCGACTTCGCGCGCCTCGAAACCCTGACGCACGATATCATCCGGCGTGAATCCCTTCAGAATCGAATCGAGGATCCGGTCAGCCCGTGCGTAGGTGATGCCAAGATCATCTTCGTCGGTCTGCCCCTGAATGAGGTCGGCCGTCGCGGGTTTGTCGATGACGACGGACGGCACGCCGAGATGGCGCGCGAGATCCCATACTTGAGTCTTGAACAGATCCCCGATCGGATTGATCGGCGGCGAGTCGTCGCCGTGCCACGTGAAGTATCCGAACAGCCTCTCAGATTTGTTGCCGGTGCCTATGGGCAACGCAGCGAGTTTCGCGGATTGGTCGAACAGCACGAGCATGCGCGTGCGCGCCATGACGTTGCCGCGGCGTTGTCCGCCGGCACGAGGTTCGTGACGCAGATAACCGTCGACCGCGCTCGAGATGTCGATCTCGCGATCGTGAATGCCCGCCGCGCGCGCCACCAGGCGTCCATGTTTCGTGCTTAGCTTGTTCGACGTCCGGTACGGCATGCGGATGCCGTAGACGTTTTTTGGTCCAAGTGCCCGCGCGCAGAGGAACGCGACTACCGCCGAATCCACGCCGCCTGAAATGCCGACGACGGCGCTTGAGATCTTCCGCCTGCGAATAAGCTCGTCGCGCAGAAACGCGACCAGCCAGCGCTCGACGAGTGCGCAATCCAACGCGAGCGGATCCGTGACCAGGCCTGCGCGCACGACCGCAAAAACCGGCGTCTTGGCGACTCGGCTCGATCTGCTCACGGCCGCGCTGACCCGCCCGATTCGAGCTGAGCGACGAGTTCGGGAAGATTTGCTTCCAGATCTCCCAGCATCGGAAGCGCGGCACGGGCGACAGCCACATCTTCCATTCGGATCGTCACCCGCAATATCGCCGGCTCGTCAAATGGCGCTTCGGCGCGGATGTCACCTGCGGGGCCGACGACGCGCGACGATCCGGTGAACCCTTTACCGCCTTCGAAGCCGAGCAGGCCGGCATAGACCACGTATATGCCGTGTTCGGCGGCGGCGACGCGCAAGATGTCGCGCCAGAGGCGGACGTTCGCGGGCTCGTGGTCTTCGAGACCGCGCCCCGGCGAGGCGCTCGGCACGAAGATGATTTGCGCCCCTTGAACCGCCGCAACCGTGATCGCAAGAGAATGACACGCATCCTCGCAAATCAGGATCGCGGCTTTCCCGTAGCGCGTGGAGAACGTGCCGACCGATGAGCCGCGCGAGACAAACCGCTCTTCGTCGAAGACACCGTACGTCGGCAGGAACATCTTGCGATGCACGTGCCTGAGGATCGGCTTTGTTCCGAGCGAGGCGTAGAGCGCGCTGTTGTACAGTTTGCCCGCGTCGTCTTCGTAAAATCCGAAGACGACGTCGACTGAGGAATGCCGAGCGCCAAACGCCGATTTCGCAAGCATGTTGACGCGGCGAAGCGCTTCATCGGCGGAGAGCGCCACCTCGCGCACCGCGCCTTCGACGAAATATCCGGAAAGGCAAGCTTCGGGGAATACGACGATGTCCGGGATGTCGAGCGCGTCGCGCCGCAGCGCTTCGAACGCAGCGGCGATCATGGCGAGATTTGCGTTGACGTCGCCCTTGCGCGGCGCGAACTGCACGAGCGCCATGTCCACCGCTTGTTGAGACATGGTTCTAAGCCTTCGACTTCTTGCGAACGCTGCCCCGCGGCGGACCTTAAATCAAGCGAAGATCATGCGTAGTCCGGCATAGACCATCGCAAGTGCCATGACTGGGCGTAGCCACTTCGTCGGAAGCTTTTTGCAGAGCCACGTGCCCAGGATCACACCAGGAATCGAGCCGATGAGTAGCTCCAGGGTCATCCACCAGTTCACGTTGCCGATCGCCCAGTGGCCTGCAGCCGCAACTGGAATGACCATGGCAGCGAACGCGACGTCGGAACCGATGATATCTTGGATCCGTAGCATAGGAAGGATCAGACAAAGCGCCGTCATCGTGATCGAACCTGCGCCGATCGACGTGATCGCGACAAGATATCCGACGACGGCGCCGATCAGCATCACGCGCCACTTCGAACGCTCGACTGTCTCGAAGGGATCCGGATCGTTCTTTTTGATGATGAACGGCGTAAGGATGATAATAACCGCGACGATGACGAGCAAGAAGCCCAGCCCGTGCCTGAGATCGCTGTTCAAAGCTGCCAACCCGATATGCGCTTCAACCGAGTGCAACGTCAGGACGCCCAAGAGCGCCGCCGGAACACCTGCAAGCGCAAGATAGAGCACGACTTTTTTAGTCCCGGTGCGCTGCCGATGGTGAAAAAAAGCTCCGACGAGATTCGTCGGCATGCTATAAGCAAGATCCGTTCCAACCGCCGTGAGAGGCGACACTCCAAGCAGCAGGACGAGGATCGGCATCATCAGCGAGCTCGAGCCCACGCCCGACATGCCGACAAATACCCCAACGACAAAGCCGGCTAGAGAAAAATGCGGATCCATGGAGCTTAGGCTAGCAGACGCCGAAGCGTGTCGGAAAGGACCATTCGGCCTATTACACTTTCCTAGTAGACTTGGTGGTAAGGTGTCGCTCGACCGCCCGCTGCCCAGTTTCCGCTGATCGAAAACGCGGCACTTCCGTACACAACGTGGATATCTTGTGGACGGAAACGGGGCACAACATCGTCGCGGCCATACGCCATCTGGATTTGCTCTGCGAACAAACGGCTGTTCGAAAAAAGTGTTGCTTCTCATATAAAAACGCAATATAATGGGCGATATCGCCCTAGCCAACACAATGGGTAGGGGCGAATAGACGTTCGTCGAACATACGTTGTCTAAGAATTGCAAGTCGGGCCGCTAGACGGTTCCCGATATTTGCGCTCCCCCGATGAGGTTTAGTGCATGAAAATCCAGCGACGATTCACGAGACTCGGCACGGATCCGCTCGACACGATTTCGTGGGAAAAACGCGAGTCGGTCATCCGCGAACCGGATGGCACGGTCGTGTTCGAGATGCGCGATATCGAGGTGCCGGCTAGCTGGTCTCAAGTCGCGACGGATATTCTTGCACAGAAATACTTCCGCAAGGCCGGGGTGTCGCAACCCGATGGTTCGCTTGGCCGCGAGACTTCGGCTCGTCAGGTCGTTCGCCGCCTCGCCGGTTGCTGGACCGATTGGGGACGGCGCTACAAGTATTTCGATTCGGATGAAGATGCGGCCGCGTTCGATGCCGAGATGACGCATATGCTTATCCATCAGATGGCCGCGCCGAATTCGCCGCAATGGTTCAACACCGGACTCGCCTATGCATATGGAATCACTGGACCCGCCCAAGGCCATTATTTCGTCGATCCAGACACGAAAGAGCTCACGCGCGCGAAGGATTCATACACGCATCCGCAACCCCACGCGTGCCTACCATATCGAGCTTTTGTCACCACGCCCGATGGCCCGATTCCCATTGGGACCATCGTGACGAAGAATCTCGTAGGCCTTCCAGTTTATGACCGCGATGGAATCACGAACGTCACGGCGGTGAAGCACAACGGCGTGAAAGACGTCTATCGTGTTCGGCTTGCCAACGGCAACTCTGTCGAGGCGACCGCCGACCACCTGGTATTGTGCGCGCACGACCACAAAGGCGCGCAATCATGGCGACGAGTCGAAGAGCTTGCGCCCGGGATGCGCCTCATTCAGCGAACCGACACGTCAATTGATGCCGCGACGGAATCTATGGCGGAAGGTGAAGCTGCTCTGGCCGGTTGGCTTCAGGGCGACGGCTTCGTCGGTCAATATGAACGGGGGTCGAATCGAAGTCTGACCGTTGAGGCGATGAGCATTAACGAAGATGAACACGCGTTCGTCGACGGCCTATTGGATCAAGTATTCGCCGGCGTGCATTCGCATTCACGACACGTCGAATCGGAATCTTCTAACCTCGACATTCGCCGAAAGCGGCTATACGGCGAGAAGCTCCGGAACTATGTCGAGAAGTCTGAGAAACGCGCTAAGCTCGCGCAGGCCCTCTTAGTGCCGGGTCGACGAGTCGCACAACTTCGAGACGAGATCATTGTCGGGATCGACTTTGTCGGGACGGAAGATGTTTACGATATAGAGACGGCCAGTCACAACTTCCTTACCAATAATGTTGTCGTTCACAACTGCTTCATTCAATCCGTCGAAGACGATTTGGTGAACGAGAACGGCATCATGGACCTCTGGGTTCGTGAAGCTCGTCTCTTCAAATATGGCAGTGGCACCGGAACGAATTTCTCGAACTTGCGCGCCGAGGGCGAGAAACTCGCCGGCGGCGGATCGTCCAGCGGCCTGATGTCATTCCTGAAGGTCGGCGATCGCGCCGCGGGGGCGATCAAGAGCGGCGGAACCACGCGCCGCGCCGCAAAGATGGTGATCCTCGATATGGATCATCCGGATATCGAGAAGTTCATCAATTGGAAGGTGCAAGAAGAGAAAAAAGTGGCCGCGCTGATGGCTGCCGGCTATGACAGCTCATACGAAGGCGAGGCGTATCAAACCGTTTCCGGACAGAACTCGAACAACTCTGTCCGTGTTTCCGACAAGTTCATCGATGCCGTGCGCAATGACGGATCGTGGGATCTCCTCTGGCGCAAGGATCGCTCGGTTGCTCGCACCGTCCGCGCTCGCGATCTGTGGGATCAGATCGGGCGCGCCGCATGGGCGTGCGCGGATCCAGGCGTGCAATATGATGACATCATCAATTCGTGGCACACGAGTCCGAAAGGCGGCAAGATCAAGGCAAGCAACCCGTGTGTCACAGGCGATACACTCGTCGCGACGGCAGACGGGCTCAAACGGATCGACTCGCTCGTCGGAAAATCGGCGTTCGTCATCGGCTCCGACTCAAAGCCGCACTTCGTCAACAGAATATTTCCGACTGGAACCAAGCCGATATTTCGGCTGCGGACCAAAGCCGGATTCGAACTTCGGCTAACCGCAGATCACAAGGTGCTCACGGTCAATCGCGGTGACGTAGCTGCCGATCAACTCGTTCCGGGTGACAAAGTTCGGCTCAACGGCTCAGGTTTCGGCAATGTCGAGTTGCCTCAGGATGTCGCACTCGGTATCGGCGTCGCGGTCGGCGACGGATACCTAGGTCATTCAGTCATCGCCGGCCACGCTCGCGAGAACATCGCGCTAGTCATGGCCGCTCAAGAAGCGCCAATCCTTGAGAGGGTAGCGTCGGCTGTCAACGAGCAAAAGCGTTTGCTCAAGCCGCTCGGATCGGTCGGACGCAATAGTGACGTCTCGGTGACATCGTACTCAGCCGGAACGTCGCGACTTGCATTTGCTTCTGCGCCCGTCGTTGAACTATTCAAGCGCTACGCGGTACTGGGTGAGGGGAGTGACCGAAAGCGCTTCACTCCGGCTGTTCACGAACTTACCGAGGCTTCGGTGAAACTAATCCTGCGAGGGCTCTTCACCGCCGATGGAACGGTCGCTAATTATGGCGAGAAGAGCCAATATGTTTCGCTTGATTCATCGTCTTGCGAACTCCTCAAACAGGTTCAAGTGCTCCTTCTTTCGTTCGGCATCAAATCGAAGCTCTATTCGGGGCGGCGCGCGGGCAAATTTGAAAGCGAATTGCCCGACGGTAAAGGTGGCGCGAAGGTCTATCCGACGAAAGAGATGCATTCGCTCCGCATCAGCCGCTCATCTCGCGTTGGTTTCGAGCACGCAATCGGCTTTGATCCCGATTCCGCTAAAGCCGCGGCGCTCGGCGCTCTGAACTGCGATGTCGACACGTACGCCGATCCCATGACCGATGTCATAGAATCGCTCGATCCGCTTGGCGAAGAGTCAGTCTACGATCTCACGGAATCTGACACGAATCACTTCGTCGCGAACGGCATCGTCGTCCATAATTGTTCAGAATATATGTTCTTGGATGACACAGCTTGTTTCGCTCCAGAGACTCGTATCAGCACGCCGAACGGTCTACGCAAGGTTGCCGACCTCTATGATTCACAGCAGGCCGGCGAGCGCGTTCTGATCACGACGGAGTTGCATTCCGAAGACGACCATCGCCGAATAGCCGCGCATCGACCCGCTATCGTGACGAAAGTCGGCAAGCGGGCTGTCTATCGGATGACCCTCAAAGATGGCAGAGAAATACGCGCGACGGCGGACCATAAGTTCCTGACGAACGCCGGCGAATGGAAGCGCGTCGATGAGCTGAAGCCCGGTCAAGATCGCGTGCAGATACGCCTCACTGGCGATGCTGTCTCGTATTCATCCTCACCGCTCGAAGTGAAGCGGTGGCAGATGCTTGGTTGGCTCACCGGCGACGGTGTGTTCAACAAAGACACGGTGGCACTGGTCTTTGGGCCGACCGAACTCGACACGGCTCTCGAGATGACGGACGAATTCAACGTGCTCAAAGCCGAAGCAGCGACAGGCACAGATGGTTCGATCCAGCCGATAAGGCAGTCGATTGTTTCCACTCAATACAACGGCGTCATGCAGACAAGCGCGAGCCAATCATCGCTTGTTCAGCACTTGGAGCGTCGCTATGGCTTTAGGCAAGGTCTCGCGACGACGAAAGACGTCCCGTCTTCCATTCATGACGTCGCGTCGGATTTGAAGGTCGCTTACCTCCAGGGCTTGTTCTCGGCCGATGGCACGATGCTCGAGAATCCAAGCGGCAGCGAGAGCCAAGTCATGCTGGCATCGTCATCTCCTCAACTCATGCGTTCCGTACAGCTGTTGCTCTCCGATATCGGGATCACATCGCGAGTCACGTGGCACCATCCCGAAGGCCGCAAGAATCCGCAGGGACAGTTGCATGTCTACAATCAGGCGGCACGCCGCTTTCTAACGCTTGTCGGCTTCACATGCTCCACGGAAAAGGATGCGCTTGCGCAACATCTTCTTTCTCGCCCGTTCAGCGCGGCGAAGAAGAACCCGCGCGCCCCGAAAGTCGTCGATATCGTTCCGGATGGCGAGGAGGTCGTGTACGATATCACCGAGCCGGTCACGCACTCAGTAATCGCCGAGGGCTTAATCGCGCACAATTGCAACTTGGCGAGCATTAACTTGATGACGTTCTTCGATACCGAGAAAAACACTCTCGATGTCGAAGGGTATCGCCACGCCATTCGCCTCTGGACGATCGCGCTTGAGATCTCTGTGCTGATGGCGCAGTTCCCGGGCGAGGAAATCGCGCGCAAATCGTATGAGTATCGTACGCTCGGGCTCGGTTATGCGAACCTCGGCACGATGCTGATGGTCGCTGGGATACCCTACGATTCATCGCGTGCTCTTGCGATAAGCGGCGCCATCTCGGCGATACTTACCGGCGAATCGTACGCGACGTCGGCAGAAATGGCGGGCGAGCTCGGCCCGTTCGCGCGATACGCCGAGAACGCTGACGATATGCTGCGCGTCATGCGCAATCACCGGCGCGCCGCCTACAATGCGCCGGCATCGGAGTACGAAGAGCTCTCGGTCGTGCCGATGGGGATCGAACCGGCTCTCTGTCCGCCGTACTTGCTGGCTGCCGCCCGCGAGTCGTGGGATAAAGCACTCGAACTCGGCGAACAGAACGGTTACCGAAACGCGCAGGCCACTTGCATCGCGCCGACTGGCACTATCGGCCTCCTTATGGACTGCGACACCACGGGCATCGAACCCGATTTCGCGCTCGTCAAATTCAAGAAACTCGCGGGCGGCGGATACTTCAAGATCATCAATCAATCGATCCCGGTCGCGCTGCGCAATTTTGGCTACACGCAAGCGCAGATCGACGACATCGTGCGTTACGCCAAGGGCTCCGGCACGCTGTACGGTTCACCGTATATCAACGCAGAGACCCTTCGCGCTCGCGGTTTCACCGACGAAGACATTGCCGCCATCGAACGCACGCTGCCCACCGTCTTCGAGATCGCGTTCGGCTTCAACCAATGGAGCCTCGGCGAAGCCACGCTGCAACGGCTCGGATTCAGCGCTGACCAATACAACGCAGCCGACTTCGACCTGCTGCGCTCGCTCGGGTTCACACGCGAAGAGATCGACGCCGCGAACAACTACATCTGCGGCACGATGACGATCGAGGGTGCCCCGCATCTCAAAGAAGAGCACTACTCTGCCTTTGACTGCGCGAACAAGTGCGGCAAGATCGGCCGCCGCTTCATCCAGCACATGGGCCACGTCCGCATGATGGCGGCAGCGCAACCGTTCATCTCCGGTGCGATCTCCAAGACCATCAACATGCCGAACGAAGCCACGGTGCAGGACATCCAAGAAGCGTATCTGCGTTCGTGGGATCTTGGCCTCAAGTCAATCGCGCTCTATCGCGACGGTTCGAAACTCTCGCAACCACTATCCACAAAAGGTTCCGACAAAACGAGCGAGACCGCCGAAGACCGTCAGATCGCGCTGTCCAAGGAGTTCGAAGAACGCATCGCCGCCGCGCGCCTCTCGGCCGCAGACGAACTGCGTCCCGACGAAATCCTCGCAGCGGCGCAGCGCATTCTTGCCAACACCGACAACACCGACTTCAAACGCAAAGTGGCCCAGGTCCTGGAGCGCAACCGGCTGCCGGCCAAACGGCGCGGCTGGACGCAGAAAGCGAAGATCGCCGGCCACACCGTGTTCCTTCGGACCGGCGAATACGGCGACGGGACGCTCGGCGAGATCTTCGTCGACATGCACAAAGAAGGCGCATCGTTCCGCAGCCTCATGAACTGCTTTGCGATAGCGGTCTCCATCGGTCTGCAGTACGGCGTTCCGCTCGAAGATCTCGTGGAGAAGTTCACGTTCACGCGCTTCGAGCCGAACGGTTTCGTGGATCATCCGAACGTGAAATCATGCACGAGCGTGATAGACTACATCTTCCGCGTCCTCGGCATGGAGTATCTCGGCCGCACCGACTTCGTGCAAGTCAAACCCGAAGACAAGGACGTCGACGAGACGCATCACGAGGACCGCGCTCTCTCGGAGTTCGAGACCATGGTCGCGGAGCAACAGGCCGCCGAGGATACGCCGCAGGCTGCCGCACCGAAACGCCCGACCACAGCCGCGCGCTCGATTGGAACGCAGCCAACGGTCGCCAATATGGATCCGACCGTCGCCGCTCGCATGAATGCGCTTCGCTCTCGTGAGGCGCAGCTCGCCTCGATGATGGGTGACGCTCCGGTGTGCGACGGCTGCGGTTCTCTCACGCGGCGCAATGGTGCGTGTTACGTCTGCGACTCATGCGGCCGCAGCATGGGTTGCTCATAGAAGCCCCGGATGTTTAGAAGCGCGCGATCCAAGGGGTTGTCGGCCGTCCGCCGACAGCCCCTTGTGCTTCCGGACGGACCTGTCTTCGAGGCAATGCCCGAGGCTCGGAATCGTCGGCAGCAGATCGGCGACATGCTCACAATAGTCGCGGACAAAGTGGGCGAACCGCCGGAATCATCCGGCGCCGGCGCGAAACGGCGCCATATGGCGAATCTCAGATGAGCGAGCTCACCCGACACGTTTCGCCCGTCCAAGGTGCGCAAGGCCTTGCATGGGACGGCGCGGCGATGTGGTTGACGAGCGCCGCGAATGGCCGGTTGTATGCGATTGATCCGCAGACCTGGAGTATCCAGCGAGAGTTTGTTCCGCCGTCGGACTCATTGGGCATCACGTATACCGGTTCGGGCTTTCGGCTGATCCTGGCGCCGGCGATCGACGAACCGGATCTGGAGCGCGATCATCGTTACGTCTATAAATTTTCGCCCGACGCGGGATTTGCCGAGTGTTTCGTATGTCCGGATAACTCCGGATCGTTTTTGGCCTATGCAAACGAAACGCTGTATCTCTCGCAAGCCTGGGATAAGAAACTCATCGAACTCGACAACCACGGTGCCGCGGTGCGCGAGGTGCGATTGGAGCGCCGCCCGGTTGGTATGACGATCCTCGACGGTGCGTTCTACCTCGTGACCGTTGACAATGACTGGGTCGACGGACGCTTCGATCGCCTTGGCAT